>NZ_LUUM01000002.1:0-106057 GCF_001644125.1 Methylosinus sp. R-45379 | reverse complement strand
TTCCTCATCCTGAGGAGCCGCGAAGCGGCGTCTCGAAGGACGAGGGAACCTTCATGCGCGGCCATCTGGAACTCCCCATCGCGCTTCGAGACGCGCCCTTCGGGCGCTCCTCAGCATGAGGGGGAGGATTATTGACCTTCACCCGATCGCCCTGGGATCGACGCCGTTGTTTTCGGCGACGGACGTCGAACGGAGGCTTCCATGCCCAGAACCAACTCACGGCAAGAGCAGCGGCGGCTCGCATCTGAAGCATTGACGCGCGCAAAGCTCGCGCGCGTCCTTCACGAAGCCCCTGCCCGCCGCAGCGCCCAGGGGCTTTCCTCATGTCAGGCGAGGCAGGCGCGCGCCAAAGCCTGAAAGGCGCGAGCCCGATGCGACAGCGCGCGCGAGCCGTCGCCCGGCAACGCATGCTTTTCGGCCGACATCATCTCGCCGAAGGTGCGATCCAATCCGTCCGGCAGGAAGATCGGATCATAGCCGAAACCCTTCTCGCCGCGTGGCGGAAACACCAGCACGCCATCGACGCGGCCCTCGAACTCTTCCACATGTCCGTCCGGCCAGACGATGGCGAGCGCGCAGATGAAATGCGCGGCGAAAGGCGCCGTCGCGCCGCGCTCATTCAGCTCGCGCTCGACACGGCGGATCGCGGAGGAAAAATCGCGATTATCGCCGCCCCAGCGCGCCGAATAGACACCCGGCGCGCCATCCAGCCCATCGACGCAGAGACCCGAGTCGTCGGCGAAAGCCGGCAGGCCGGTCGCCGCGCAGGAGGCGCGCGCTTTCAAAAGCGCATTGCCGGAGAAGGTCGTCTCCGTCTCCTCCGGCTCGGCGACGCCGAGTTCGCCGGCGGAGACAGCGTCGACGCCATGTGGCTCCAAGAGCTGGCGCAGCTCCCAGAGCTTGCCGGGATTATGCGTCGCGATGACGAGACGACCTTCGATTCTGCGCGTCACGCCAGCGCCGCCTTCTGCATTTGCACGAGCTTCTCGATGCCGCCACGCGCCAGCGTCAGCATGGAGCCGAGATTATCCTCGGAGAAAACGGCGACTTCCGCCGTCGCCTGCACCTCGACGAGCCCGCCCGAGCCGGTGATGACGAAATTGGCGTCGGTCTCGGCGGTCGAGTCCTCCGTGTAATCGAGGTCGATCACGGGAGCGCCATTGCACACGCCGCAGGAGATGGCGGCGACATGGTCGCGCAGCGGATTGTCCTTGATGATGGAGCGCGAGCGCATCCATTGGAAGCAATCATGCAGCGCCAGCCAGGCGCCGGTGATGGAGGCCGTGCGCGTGCCGCCGTCCGCCTGGATGACGTCGCAATCGACGACGATCTGACGCTCGCCCAGCGCCGGCAGATTGGTGACGGCGCGCAGCGAGCGGCCGATGAGACGCTGAATCTCCTGCGTGCGGCCGGACGGCTTGCCGGAGGTCGACTCGCGGCGCGTGCGCGTATGGGTGGCGCGCGGCAGCATGGCGTATTCGGCCGTCACCCAGCCCCGCCCCTGCCCGCGCAGCCACGGCGGCGGCTTGTCCTCGAGCGTCGCGGCGCAAAGGACATGCGTGTTGCCGAATTTGACGAGGCACGAGCCCTCGGCGTAGCGGGCGACGCCCCGTTCGAAACTGACGGGACGCATTTCGTCTGGCGCGCGTTTGCTCGGCCGCATGAAGGCTCCTTGCTAGAGAAGCGGCCTTAGTAACGCGGTTCGGCCGCCAGTGGAAGCCGGGCGGACGGGCAGCCCGCGCGCGCCGGCCCGCCGGTCAGGCTCTGCTGTATTTCTCGAAGAGACGATCGGCGTTGGACCAGCCGGCCGCCGCCATGACGACCTTGACGTAATCGGCCGCTTTCGCGCCGAAATCCATCTGATAGGCGTGCTCGAACATGTCGAGCACGAAGATCGGATCGCCGCCCGCCAGACATTGCGTATGATCGTTCGCCCAGCTGTTGACCAGCCGCCCGCCATGCTTGTCATAGGACAGAACCACCCAGCCGGAGCCGCCGCCGAGCGCCTTTCCCATGGCGACGAATTCGGCGCGCCAGCGGTCGAAGGAGCCGAAATCGCGGTCGAGCGCCGCGGCGAGCGCCGCCCCCGGCTTGCCGGAGGCGCCGAGCCCGGCGAAATAGACCTCGTGCAGGATCATAGAGTTGGCGGCGATCAGCTCTTCGCGCTTCAGCCCGTTGATCTGAAATCCGGGGGCTTTGTCGAAATCGACGCCAGAGAGCTGATCGAGGATCGCATTCAAACGCCTCACTGCGCCGATGTAATTATTTTCGTAATGCGAGACGAGGATCTTCTCCGACATTCCTTCGACGCGCTGGGGATCGAAGGCCATCGGCTTCGGCTGATGGACGACGGCGGCGCGCTTCACGACGGCGGCTTTCTCCTCGGCGCGCGCCGCGCCGGCGGCCAGTGCGGCCCCGGTCGTCGCCGCTGCGCCCAGAAATTGTCTGCGATGAAAATCCCGAGTCACGCTCAGCCTCCTCGAACCGACGATCTTTCATTCTCCGCGCGCCGGAGCGAATTTGCTCCGAATGACATTCAGCCGCTTCGCGAACGGAGGGGGAGATCGTCTCAAAGTGAATTATCGCATAATTGAGCGCAGGAACGACCGATTTCTCGCGGCCGCGCCGGATTACGAAAATCGCCTATGGAGGCCTGGGAGAAATGACGAAACGCCTGCCCGATGAGATCGCCGACGCCTTTTCCTTCCAAGCGAAGGCATGCCGCGATCTCGCCTCGCCCTTCACCGCCGCGCTCTGCGAGACGCTCGCCGCCGGGCTCGACGAGAGCAGCGCCTTCGGCCGCAGGATTTGCGCCTGGGGTCCGCGCGCCAAGGCCGATGCGCTGGCGCTGCGCGCTTGCGGCGCGCTGCATTTTCTGGCGCGATCAGGCAAGGCGCGCGCGCTCGCCGCCGTTTACCCGCCCCATGCGCTCGACGAAGCGCGGCTCGCGCGCGAGGTCGCATCCGCAATAGAGGCGCATGATGATTTTCTCGCGGGCTTTCTCGATCGTCCGCCGCAGACCAATGAATCGGGCCGCTCCAGCGTTATTCTAGGCGGCGCGCTGATCGTCGCCGCGGCGACGGGCCTGCCGCTGGAGACATTCGAGATCGGCGCCAGCGCCGGGCTCAATCTGCATTTCGATCGTTATGCCTATGATCTCGGCGTCGGCGCTTTCGGTGATCCTTCCGCGCGTCTTCGCCTCTCCTGCGACTGGCGCGGCGCGGCGCCTTCGCTCGATGCGCCGTTGCAGATCGTCGCGCGCGCCGGCTGCGATGTCGATCCGCTCGATCCCGGCGACGCCGCGCATCGCGCGCGGCTGCTCGCCTATGTCTGGCCGGATCAGAACGCACGTCTAACGCGCATGGAGACCGCGCTCGCTCTCGCCGCTCTGCATCGCGAGCGCGTCGAGCGCGCCGACGCCGGCGATTGGCTCGCCGCGCGACTCGCCGCTCCACCTCACCCCAATGTCACGCGCTTCGTCTATCACTCGGTCGTCTGGCAATATTTGCCGCTCGAGACCAAGCGCCGCGCCACCGCCGCTCTCGAAGCCGCAGGCGCCGCAGCGAGCCGCGAGACGCCGCTCGCGCGGCTACAAATGGAGGCCGACGGCGACACGCGCTCCGCCGCGCTCACGCTGACGCTCTGGCCGGACGGCGAGAGCTTTGCGCTCGGCCGCGCGGATTTTCATGGGCGCTGGATCGAGTGGAGCGGCGCCGTCCCGCATCCCGCCGCATAGCTTTCGCCCAGCTCGCATCCATCCGGCGCCGCAGCGCTTTTCATCGCTTGCGCGCCGACCCATGTGGTGGGAGCATCAACCTCGACGGAGCCGACAAGGTTTCCACTCGCCGGCGCCGGGAACGGGAGCAGGACATGAGTGAAACGAGAACGTCCGGCGCGGCGCGAGCCGAAGGCGCGCGACTGATCGCGCTTGTCGGCCCTTTTCAGAGCGGCAAGACCAGCCTTTTCGAGTGCCTGCTCGCGCGCTGCGGAGCCGTGCAGCGGCAAGGGCTGGTGCGCGACGGCTCCACCGTCGGCGACGCCTCTCCAGAAGCGCGCGCCCATGCGATGAGCGTCGAATGCAACATCGGCCGCGCCGACTATCTCGGCGATCGCTACACTTTCGTCGATTGTCCCGGCTCGGTCGAATTCACCCATGAGCAACGCCGCGTCCTCGCCGTGGCCGACGCCGCGATCGTCGTCGCCGAATCCGATCCGCGCAAGCTGCCCGCCTTGCAGCTCGTGCTGCGCGCGGTGGAGGAGGCGCGCGTTCCGCATTTTCTGTTCCTCAACAAGATCGACTCCGCCACAGGCAATCTGCGCGACTCGCTCGCCCTGCTGCAATCAGCCTCGCGCACACCGCTGCTGTTGCGGCAAATCCCGCTTTGGAACAATGGCATTGCGGTCGGCTTCATCGATCTCGCGCTGGAGCGCGCCTATGTCTATCGCGAGCACGCGCCCTCCGAGGTCGTCGCAATGCCCGACGGCGACGCCGTGCTGGAGAAGGAGGCGCGCTATTCCATGTTGGAGCGGCTCGCCGATTACGACGACGCGCTAATGGAGGAATTGCTCAGCGACATAGAGCCGCCGCGCGACCAGATTTTCGACGATCTCGCCAAGGAGCTGCGCTTCGGCCATGTCGCGCCCGTGTTCATCGGCGCGGCGGAGCGCGGCGCCGGCGTCACGCGGCTGCTGAAAGCGTTGCGCCACGAGGCGCCGAGCGTCGCCGCGACACGAGCCCGGCTCGGCGTCGCCGATTCAGGCCCCGCCCTCGCCCATGTGTTCCGCTCCATCCATACGCCGCATGGCGGCAAGCTGTCGCTGGCGCGCGTGCTGCGCGGCTCCTTCTCGGACGGACAGACAGTGATCGGCTCATCCGGCGCGGAGGAGAAGATCAGCGGCGTCTCCTCCATGCTCGGCGCCACGGCGACGCGGCAGGCCAAAGCGGAAGCGGGCGAGACCGTGGCTTTCGGCCGGCTCGACGGCGTCGCAGCGGGCGAGGCTCTGCAGGAAGCGCGCGCCGGCGCGCCGCCCGCCCCGGCGCCGCTGGCCGCGCCGCGCCCCGTCTATGCGCTGGCGCTGTCGGTCGGCGATCGCAAGGACGAGATGCGCCTCGCCGCCGCTCTGGCCAAGCTCATCGACGAGGATCCGTCGCTCGTCTTCCTGCATGATCAGGCGCTCGGCGAGATGAAGCTGCTCGGCCAGGGCGAGATGCATATTCGTGTCGCTTTGGAACGCCTCGCGACGCGCTATGGCGTGACCGTCTCCACGCACGGTCCCGCCATCGGCTATAAGGAGACGATCCGCCATCCGGTGAGCGTGCGCGGCCGCCACAAGAAGCAGTCCGGCGGCCATGGGCAATTCGGCGATGTGGTGCTGGAGGTGGCGCCGCGCGCACGTGGCGAAGGCTTCGCTTTCGCCGAGCGCGTCCATGGCGGCACTGTGCCAAAACAATACTTTTCCTCGGTCGAATCCGGCTGCCGGGACGCGCTGGCGCGCGGGCCGCTCGGCTTTCCGGTCGTCGATGTGGAGGCGGTGCTGGTCGACGGCTCGTATCATAGCGTCGATTCCTCCGACATGGCCTTCCGCACGGCGGCGCGCATCGGCATGATCGAGGCGCTGGGCAGAGCCGAGCCGGTTCTGCTCGAGCCCATGCTCTCCGTGGCGATATTCGCGCCGAGCGAGGCGGTCTCACGCGCGACAGGCATTGTCTCGGCGCGGCGTGGGCAAATATTGGGCTTTGGCCCGCGCCCGGGATGGGAAGGCTGGGACGAGCTCGACGCGCTCATTCCGGAGGCGGAGATCGGCGATCTCATCGTCGAGCTGCGCTCGGCCACCTCGGGCGCCGGATTTTTCGAGGCCGCCTTCGATCATCTGACCGAGGTGGTCGGGCGGCAAGCGCATGAGGTCGTGGCCGCGCGCAGCGCTGCGAGCCATTGAGAATGGCGCAGCTTCGGCTCGTTTCGGGACGGGTCCTCTGTGGCGCGGTTCTTGATCGGCACAGGTGACGACGAAACATTGTCTCATTTTGACAATGTTCGCATTTGGTCCCATCCGATTGGCGGATCGAAGGCGAGCGGGCGCGCCCTGCAAACCGGAGATAGCGGCGGTCCATACTGGAATGAATAAATGCAGGCTGAGACCGCGACGGAATTCGTGACTCTTCGGTCGCGGAGCGAGCGGCTGTCGCGCCCTTCGGGAATAGAGGGCGCAGGAGATTTGCCGTGGGGCACGCATTTCTGCCAGTTCTTCGATGATGTCGACGATCTCCTCGACATTGTCGCGCCCTATTTCGCGGCCGGTCTCGCGGCCAATGAGCGCTGCATCTGGGTCGCCTCGCCGCCGCTGACTGTCGCCGCCGCCAAGACGCGCCTGGCGACGCTGGTTCCCGATCTCGAGGCCGATCTCACGCTGGGGCGCATCGACATCCTCTCCCCGGAAGAATGGTATCTTCGCGCCGGCCAGCTGGACGAGAACCGGCTGCTGGACGATTGGCGCTCGGCCCATGACTCGGCGCTGCGCGCCGGTTTCGACGGATTGCGCGCCAGCGGCAACGCCTTCGAGGTGGACGCCACGGACTGGTCGATCTTCATGACCTATGAGAACGGGCTCGCCGCCTTGCACGGCTCCGTGCGCATGCTGACGCTCTGCTCCTATTCGCTGCGGCTGATCGGCGCGCCGGAGATCGTCGAGGTGATCGCCCGGCACGAATTCGCGCTGATCCGCCGCGGCGGCCGCTGGAAGACGATCAAGAGCCTCGACTATGAGCGCGCGCGCAAGGCGCTGCGGCAGAGCGAAGAGCATTTCCGCCTGCTGGCCGAGGGCGCGCCGGCTTCGGCGATCTTCTCGCTGGACCGGCAAGAGCGCATCGTCGCCTGGAGCGAGGCGGCCGAACGCATTACCGGCTGGAGCCGCGATGAAATTTTGGGGCGCCGCCTGTCGATCCTTCATTCATCCGACACGCAGGAGGAGCTCGGCGCTCTCGTGGCGCGCAGCGTCGTCAAGCGCCAGGAGCCGCGCCGGCGCCGGGACGGCTCGATCTTTCCCGCCGAGGAGCTGATCGCCCCGCTGCGCGACGACTCCGACAATCTCTATGGCTATGCGGTGATGCTCAGCGATCTCAGCGAGAGATCGCGCGCCGAGCAGGAACGCCGCGCGAGCGAGGCGCGTCTGCGCGCGATCGTCGAAGGCGCGGTCGACGCGATCGTCATCATCGACGGCGAGGGCGTCATTCACGCCGTGAATTCCGCGGCGACGCGGCTCTTTGGCCATGAGGCGGCGGAGGCGATCGGACGCCCGGTCGATATTCTATTTCCGGAGCCGTTCCACGACCCTCGTTTCGCGACGCTGGGCGCCGACGGGGCCGCGCCCGCCGAGGCGGAGCCCGAGCGCATCGGCCGCCGCAAGGATGGCTCGCTGTTTCCGCTGGAGCTCTCCGTCAGCGAGGCGGCGCATGACGGCGAGCGGCTGCTCGTGCTGTTCCTGCGCGATCTCACCGACCGCCGCCGGGCGGAGGCGCAGATGCGCAAGCTGCGCGCCGACCGGCTCGATCTGATGGCGCAAATGGCGGCGAATGTCGCCCATGAGATCAATCAGCCGCTCTCGGCGATCTCCACCTATCTCAGCGCCGCACGCCGCGTGCTGCGACGCGCCGAGACCGCGACCGCCGATCTCGAGCCGATTCTCGACAGCGCCGTCGCCCAAGTGACGCGCGCGGCGCAGATCATCAGCCATTTGCGCGGCTTCGTGACGCGCGCCGAGCCGGACAAGACGCTGCAGAGGCTGCACGACATCATCCGCGACGCCTGCGCCTTCACCGATATGGCGCGCAACCATGTCAAGGTCGTCACCACGCTCGATCTCGCGGCGGAGGATGACGCGGTGATCGTCGATCGCGTGCAGATTCGGCAGGTGCTGGTCAATCTGAAGCGCAATGCGCTGGAGGCCATGCAGGGCTCCGAGAAGCGCGAGCTCGTCATCTCGACCCGAATCGACGAGAGCGGCATGATCCGCGTCGATATCGTGGACACGGGCGCGGGCCTCGCCGATGAAGTGGCGGATGAGCTGTTCGAGCCCTTCACCTCGACGAAGAAGCACGCGCTCGGCGTCGGCCTCGCGGTCTCGCGCGCGATCGTGGAGGCGCATTACGGGAAGCTGTGGGCGGAGCAGAACCCCGGCGGCGGCGCGCGTCTGAGCTTCACTCTGCCGCTAGTCGATGATCGGCTGGAGGAGCCGGCGGACGAGTGATCGGCGCTAGAGTGATTCCGGTTCAGATTGAACCGGGAGCGAATTCTGATCGATCGAACGATACCGTTCGATCGGAACGCGCTCTAGGGCGGCGATCCGCGGCTCTCACAGACGGAAAACGCCCCGAGCCCCTCATCCTCGCCTTCTCCCCGCGCGGGGAGAAGGAAGAAGACGAATATGGCGCGAAGCGATCTCGAGGCGCGCCCGAGCGCTCCCGTCAGGCCAGATACTGGCCGCCATTGATGGTCAGCGTCGAGCCGGTGATGAAGCCGGCGTCGTCCGAAGCGAGGAACACCACGGCGCGCGCGATCTCCTCCGGCTCGCCGAGGCGGCCGACGGCGATATAGGGGATGATGTGCTTGTCGAGCACGTCCTGCGGCACGGCCTTCACCATCTCCGTGGCGATATAGCCGGGCGCGATGGCGTTGACGGTGATGCCCTTGGAGGCGCTCTCCTGCGCCAGCGCCTTGACGAAGCCGATGTCGCCGGCCTTGGAGGCGGAATAGTTCGTCTGACCGGCCTGGCCCTTCTGGCCATTGATCGACGAGATGACGATGATGCGGCCGAAGCCACGGTCACGCATGCCGTTGATGACAGGGCGGGTGACGTTGAACAGCGAGTTGAGGTTGGTGTCGATCACCGCGCGCCATTGCGCCAGCTCCATCTTGTGGAACAGACGGTCCTTGGTGATGCCGGCGTTGTTCACGAGCACATCGACCCCGCCCAGATCCTTCTCGATCTGCGCAATGGCGGCGGCGCTGGCGTCATAGTCCGACACGTCGAACTTATAGACCGGAATGCCGGTCTCCGCCTTGAACTTGTTCGCCGCCTCGTCATTGCCGGCGTAGGTCGCGGCGACATTATAGCCCGCAGCCTTCAACGCCTTGGAAATCGCTTCGCCGATGCCGCGCGTGCCGCCCGTCACAACCGCTGTTCTGCCCACCTCGTCCTCCTTCATCGAATTTTCAAAGAATTGGACCGCGAGCCTCTCAGGCGCGCGGTCCTTTTATATTTAGCGCTCGATCGTCAGGGCGACGCCCATGCCGCCGCCGATGCAGAGCGTGGCGAGGCCGCGCTTGCCGCCGCGGCGTCCGAGCTCATAGAGCAGCGTCGTCAGAATGCGCGCGCCCGAGGCGCCGATCGGATGGCCGATGGCGATGGCGCCGCCGTTGACGTTGACGATCGCCGGATCCCAGCCGAGATCCTTGTTCACGGCCAGAGCCTGCGCGGCGAAAGCCTCATTGGCCTCGATGAGATCGAGGTCGGAGATCTTCCAGCCGGCCTTCTCCAGCGCCTTGCGCGAGGCCGGGATCGGGCCGGAGCCCATGAGCGACGGATCGACGCCGGCGGTCGCCCAGGAGGCGATGCGGGCGAGCGGCGTGAGGCCGCGCTTGGCCGCTTCCGCCGCCGTCATGATGACGAGCGCCGCCGCGCCGTCATTGAGGCCGGAAGCGTTGGCCGCCGTCACCGTGCCGTCCTTGGTGAAGGCCGGCTTCAGCTTGGCGACGCCCTCGAGCGTCACGCCATGCTTGATGTATTCGTCCTGATCGACGATCACATCGCCCTTGCGGGAGGAGACGGTGAAGGGGACGATCTCGTCCTTGAACTTGCCGGCCTTCTGCGCCGCCTCGGCCTTGTTCTGCGAGGCGACGGCGAAAGCGTCCTGCTCGGCGCGGCTGATCTGCCACTTGGCCGCGACATTCTCCGCCGTGATGCCCATGTGGTAATTGTTGAAGGCGTCGGTGAGGCCGTCGACGATCATCGTGTCGACGAACTTCACATCGCCCATCTTGGTGCCGGCGCGCATGTGAGCGGAATGCTGCGACAGCGACATGGACTCCTGGCCGCCGGCGACGATGATGCTCGCGTCGCCCGCCTGAATCTGCTGAGCGGCGAGCGCCACGGCGCGCAGGCCCGAGCCGCACACCTGATTAATGCCGAAAGCGGTCTTGTCCTGCGGCACGCCCGCCTTGATGGCGGCCTGACGCGCGGGGTTCTGTCCCTGCGCCGCGCCGAGGACCTGACCCAGGATCACCTCGTCGACGTCGGCGGCCTCCAATTTGGCGCGCTCGATAGCGGCCTTGACAGCGACCGCGCCCAATTCATGGGCGGGCGTTGAACCGAAAGCTCCGTTGAACGATCCCACAGCAGTGCGCGCCGCGGAAACGATCACGATCTCCGTCGTCATATCGTTCTCCTGATTGGTCGGGCTGGCGCCGGCGGACGCCGCTCGCGCACGTTGAGCATTTTGAGTCGCGGCTCGTCAAGCGCCGGACGCGGGCATCGTTGACGCGGCGCGTCAATTCTTCGGGCGGCGGAGGCCGAATTCGGCGGCGAGCCGCTCCAATTCACCCGTCTCGATCTCTGCGAGGCCGGGCTCGAGCAGCGCCCGCAAGCCGAGACCACGCAGCCGATCGACGAAGCCGACCGCCGCAGGATCATCCGCCTCTCGCCCGAAATAGGCGGCGACGCGGCGCGTCAACCCCTGCGCATGGGCGGCGAGGACGGGTCGCAGCTCTTCCTCCTCGCTCGCGCCCAGAACGATGGCGAGAAAGAAGCGCATCCGCCCGCGTCCGAGCATGAGATTGCGCAGCGTGTCGAACAGCTCGTCGGCCTCCTCGGCGGCGCCCGCGCGCTCGGCGCGATCATGCGAGGCCTGCAGCAGAGCGACGAAGAGATCGGCCTTACGCGGGAAATAATAAGTGAGATGCGACTGCCGCACGCCCGCGGCCTTGGCGACGCGCGGCTGGGTCAGCGCCTCGACGCCGTCCTTTTCGACGATATCGAGCGCGGCGTTCAATATCCGCTGTCTGACGCTGATTTCCGCCGTCACTGCCGATCTTTCCGAGCCCGATGCCGGCTCCCTACCAAAAACCTGCTCGTCTGGGCAATGCGGCGGCGCGCCCTCGCCATCCCTTTCGCATGGGGCCGAGCTTTCGTCGTGGGACGCTTGCCAAACTTGGCTTGGTAACTTACCAATAATTTTCGACGATCGAAATGGGGGGCGAGATGAGTTTTTTTCGGAGAGCCGGATGCGGCGCGGCGCTTTTTTCTCTCCTCCTCGGCGCGAACGTCGCCGTCGCGGCGGCCGGCGATGACGAAGCAGCCGTAAAACATCTCCTCATGCAGACCTTCGACCGTCCCGACTCGCCGCTCGCCGTCGAGCCGATCGTCATCGACGGCGACATCGCCATCGCCGATTGGGCGCAGGGCGAGCAAGGCGGCCGCGCGCTGCTGCGCCGCAAGGACGGCAAATGGGAGATTTCGCTCTGCGCCGGCGACGCGCTGAAGCAGAGCGCCTCGCTCGAAAAGCTCGGCCTCGCGCGGCCCCGCGCCGAGGCGCTGGCCGCTTCGCTGGCGACGGCGGAGCGCCGGCTCTCCCCCGCCCTGCTCGAGCGCATGTCGCGATTCGACGGCGTGGTCGCCGTGGACGCCGCCGGCGGCCATACGCCGCTCGACCCGCATCATCGCCCGATTCCATGACGTCGCTCAGCCGACGCGCGCTGCTCGCCGGAACGAGCCTTCTCGCCGCAGCGCCCGCTCTCGCCGGCGCCGCGACGCAATTCGGCGTTCTCTCTATAGAGCAGAGCGGCGCCGGCGAGCCACTTGTGCTGATCCCAGGCCTCGCCTGCGGCGCCTGGGCGCTGGAGGAGATCGCCCGCCGGCTTTCCCCGCGCTTTTCGATTCACGCTCTGACGCTGCCGGGCTTCGACGGCCGCCCGCCGATCGAGGCGCCGATGATCCCGCGCATTTGCGCCGATATCGCCGCCTATGTGGCCGAGCGCCGTCTGAAGCGGCCGCTCCTCGTCGGCCATAGCCTCGGCGCCTTCATCGCGCTGAAGACCGCGGCGGCGCATCCCGATCTGTTCGGCGGAGTTGTCACTCTGGACGGCTACCCAGTCTTCCCCGCCCTCGCCGGCGCGACGGCCGAGGAGCGCGCAGGCACAGCGCAGCGCCTCGCCGCGCAATTTGCCGTCGGCGCCGGCGATCCTGCCCGCTTTCGAGAGACGCTGCGCGGCTTTCTCGCCGCGCGCATGAACGATTCGCGGCAGGCCGAGCGTTTCGCGGAGCGCGCCGCTCGTAGCGATCCCGCCGCGACCGCCGCTTATGTCATCGAGATGCTGTCGGCCGATCTGCGGCCGGAACTCACGCGGCTCGACGCGCCTCTGCTCGCTCTGGCGGCGACCGATTCCTACCTCGCCGGCCGCAGCGAAGAAGAGATATCGGCCTTTTACGCCAATCTTCTCGCCAAGGCGCCGAAAGCCTCGGTCCTGCTCTTGCG
The DNA here is from genome assembly GCF_001644125.1 of Methylosinus sp. R-45379. NCBI lineage: Bacteria > Pseudomonadati > Pseudomonadota > Alphaproteobacteria > Hyphomicrobiales > Methylocystaceae > Methylosinus > Methylosinus sp. R-45379. Next base: position 93,531 of record NZ_LUUM01000002.1, on the reverse strand, counting down.
CGAGGCCCGCCATTTCGTCGCCGTCGATCGTCCGGATGTCGTCGCCGCAGCGATCGATTCCTTCGCCGCCGGCCTGCGCCTCGGACGCGCCTGACTGTGTCCTCGAGGTCACAACCCTCAGAAATCTCCGTAGCGGGCGGCCGCTTCGGCTTGCCTCACGACTATTGGTCAGTTACCAAGAAAACGAAAGCGGAACCGAGCGACGGTTCGCGCGGCGCGAGAGGCGAATGAACCAGGCGAAGCGGATGATCGAAGCAGGCCGAGGAGCGGCGCGCCGCTCGCACGCGCTCGCGACGATCCTCGCCGTTCTTCCGCTGCTGCTGCAATTGCTGTTCGCCGCGGCGCCTTTCGCCCACGCGACGAATGCGCGGGCGGAAATCGCGCTCGCCGCGCCCGATTGCGCGACGCAGGACCATCGCCAGGCGCCCGCCGGCGAAGGCGCGCATTCGCATTGCTGCCTGCTCTGCGAATGGAGCCTGCGCGACGGCGTCGCCGTCATCGGCTCCTTCATCGTCACGGCTCTGGGCGCCGACGCGCATGCGACGCCGATCCGCGCGACCGCAGATCGCCCAAGACCTGCGCCGATCGGCTGGACGACATCCTGGTCGTCACGGGCGCCGCCGCTTTTCTCCTGACAGCAACGCCATGCGGCGAAAGCCGCGTTCCGACTTGGCTTCGAACGGCGCGACGCCGTCTCAGGAGAAACTCTATGTATCGCAGCCTTCTTTCGCGCGGCGTCGCCGCCGGCGCGCTTCTTCTCGCGGCTCCCGCAGCCTTTGCGCAATCGGCGCTGCCGCCGATCGACATCGGCTCCGATGCGCGCTCCGCCAATGCGGCGCCGCAGACGGGCTCGCTCACCGCTCCCTCGGTCGCGGAGCAAAAGCGCCGCATCGAGCAGACTGTCGGCTCGGTCGCTTTCGTCGACGCCGCCTCGCCGGAAATGCAGACGCGCCATATCGCCGATCTGCGCGACGCGCTGAAGGACGTTCCCGGCGTCTTCGTCGATACGCGCTACGGGCAAGAGCTGCGCCTCTCCATGCGCGGCTCGAACCTCACGCGCGATTATCATCTGCGCGGCTTCGAGCTGCTGCAGGACGGCATACCGATGAACTATGCCGACGGCGGCGGCGATTTCTACGAGATCGACCCCAAATATTTCCGCTCGATCGAGGTCTATAAGGGCGGCAACGCGCTCTCCTTCGGCTCCTCGACATTGGGCGGCGCGATCAATTTCGTCTCCCCCACCGCGCGCACGGCGCTCGCGCCCAATATGCTCGCGATCGACGGCGGCAGCTTCGGCTCCATTCGCGGACAGGCGCAGGTGTCGCGCGTCATCGGCGACTTCGATTTCCTCGTCAACGGAACCTTCTCGCATTCGGACGGGTTCCGCACCCATTCGCAATCCGACTATGTGCAGATCAACGGCAATCTCGGCTATCGCTTCTCCAATAATATCGAGACGCGCTTCTATTTCGGCGTCTATGACACAAATCAGCAATTGCCCGGCACGCTGACGCTGAACAATGCGCGCAGCAATCCGACGCTCGCGACGCTGCCCTATATCGCCGGCTTCGGCGCGGATGGTTTCGGCGCCGATCAGGCGCGCAATGTCCGCAACCAGCGCATCTCCAACAAGACGACATTCGAGACCGACATAGGCCGCATCGACGTCGACAGCTGGTTCATCCACAATTACCTCTATCATCCGATCTTCGTCGTGATCGAGCAGGAGGGCGAGAGCTGGGGCTTCGCTCCGAAGCTCACGACGAAATTCGAGATCGCCGGCCACAAAAACGAGCTGACCGTCGGCGGGCGCGTCTGGGGCGGCGGCTCCACCGACAATTGGTATTCCAATTACAATGGCGCGAAGTTCAATCCCTATGGCGCGATACCGGCGAATTTCGCCAATGCGGCCTATTCCTTCCCGCCCTATTCCTTCAACGGCCTCGCGCAATTCGGCGCCGCGGGCTCCTGCTTCGGCTTTTGCGGAACCTTCATCAATCCGGGGCTGAGCGCGCAGATCCGCAACAATCGCATGGCGGCGCTCAATCTCGAGGCCTATTTCGAGGATCGCTTCTATATCGCGCCGCAGCTCGCTCTGATGTTCGGCGCAAAAATCTTCAGCGACGATCGGCGCTATTCCGTGATCGGCGGCATTCCCTATGAGCCGCTCGCCAATCACACGGAAAAGAATTATCGCGGCGTCGTTCCCAAGGTCGGGCTGATGTTCCAGCCGACGCCGGAGATTCAATTCTTCGCCGATATGACCGGCAGCCGCGACGTTCCCGATTTCATCGATCTGACGCAGGGCTTCTTTCCGCCGACGCCCGGCGCCTCCTTCACGCCGCTCGCATCGCAAAAGGCCTGGACGGGCGAGATCGGCTCGCGCGGCAAATGGGATCGCTTCTCCTGGGACGTGACTTTCTACCACACTGAGCTGCAGGACGAGCTGCTGAAGTTCAGCGCCAATCCCGGCGCGGGCGTGCCGGCGACGACCTTCAACGCCAAGCGCACCATGCATCAGGGCGTCGAGCTCGCCGCCAGCGTCGATCTGTGGCGTAACATCACCGCGCCCGATGATGTGCTGAAGCTGAGCCAAGTCTGGACATGGAGCGACTTCCGTTTCGTTGGCGACGCCAATTACGGAAACAATCCGCTGGCCGGCGTTCCGCGCCATGTGCTGCGCACGACGCTCGCCTACAGCCGGCCCGACGGGCTCTATGTCGCGCCCTCGATCGATTGGGTTCCGGAAGGTTCTTACGTCGATTACATGCACACGCTGCAGACGCCCGGCTATGTGCTGCTCGGCGTTCAGGCGGGCATGAAGCTGCCCTATGGGCTCACCTTCTATATCGATGCGCGCAATCTCGCCGATCGCCACTACATCAGCGATGTGACGACGATCATCGACGCGCGTGCGTCGAACCCGGCCGCCTTTTATCCGGGCTATGGCCGCGCGGTCTACGCCGGGATGAAATGGGCGTTTTGAACGTCATTGCCGCGAAGCGATCCCGCGGGATCGCTTCGCGCATCCCTCTAATCGGCGCGAGCGCAACCGAGCGCATGCGACACGATCGGCGCCTCACTCCATTGCGCAGAAAGCTGTTCGATGGCGGAGGAAATCGTTGTCTTCACATCTTCGGTCACGCGCCACGACTCATTCACATCATCGAAATACGACAAAGCTTTCAAGGTAATCATCGCGGGAACAGCCGGACCGAACAAGGATTTGACGGCGGCGAGGCCATGCGCGAGGCTCTGACCTATCGCCAGCATAGCGGCAATGTCCTGATAGTCTTTTCCCTCTGCGCGATCGTGAATCACTTTCAGCTTATGGGCGAGCAGATCGTCGAGGGAAGCGACGCATAGGACGTCGTCGGCGGTCTTTTCGGGCTCGCCCACACGGCCGTTCGACATCCCGCCGAAGAAAGACAGTTTCACCGGCTCGTCGTCCCGTGAAACGCTCACGGTCAATGTATTCCTCTCGTTTTGCAGCACGGAAACCCTGCCGAGTTTCTGCAGCACTGCGAGAAGCGCGCCCTTGGCGTCATCGTCGAGCGGAACGTCGGAGAAAAAATCGAAATCGACCGACGTGCGATGCCCGAGACGAAGCGCGATCGCGGTGCCGCCGTAGAGCGCATAATGGCGTGGTATCCGTGCGAGCAGTGGCCAGAGACCACGTTGCGGCGCGGGCAGCGCGTCGAGCAGAGGCGTCAGCATTGGCGCTCCATCACGCGAATCTCTTGCGCGCTTTCGGCGGCGCGCCCGGCCGGCCCAATCGATAATGCCAGAACGCCAGCGATCGGCTGGAGATCGCGCCCGGCGGCGGCGATTCGAGCACATCGACGAACAGCTCTGGCCCGATCAGCTCGAGCAGCTCATTGGCGTCCTCCCAGACGCCGAGCTCCATCACATTCACGACGAGGCCTCGCAAGCCGCTCGAGACGACGATCTCCGGCGGCGTGCCCCAAACATATTTCGCCGCCAGACGAAGCGTCGCATCGACTCGCTCTGTCGCGCCCATTTTCGAAAATCCTTTCGGCGTCGCAGAAAAGCTAGCATCAGGACTGCGCGATGTCAGCATCGGCGGCGCCGCTGCTCGATGACAGACCGAGCGTCACGCCCTAGATTTGCGACAGGCTCACCTCGGATCACGCCCCATGCCGCAGCAACGCTCCTGGCCGTTCTTCCCTTCGCTGCCGCAGGCCATGCTGCGCTACGACGTCGCAGCTGGGCTGACGCTGGCCGCCATCGCCATACCCGAGCAAATGGCGACGGCGCGGCTCGCGGGCTTTCCGCCGCAGATCGGCTTTTTCGCTTTTCTCGCCGGCTCGCTCGCCTTCGCGGCTTTCGGCTCCAACCGCTTCCTCTCCTCCGGCGCGGATTCGACGATCGCGCCGATCTTCGCCGGCGCTCTGGCGCTGCTGGCGACGCGCGGCTCGCCGCAATTCATGGCGCTCGCCTCCTTCCTCGCTCTGCTGGTCGGCGGCATTCTCATTCTCGGCTTTCTGCTGCGCGCCGGCTGGATCGCCGATCTCCTCTCCGTTCCGGTAACGACGGGCTTTCTCGCCGGCATCTCGATTCACATTTTGATCTCGCAGCTTCCCGCGCTGCTGGGCCTGCCGAGCGTCGAGGGCAGCGAATTCTATCGCGTCGCCGAAATGGCGAAGCATTGGCGTGAGGCGAATCCCGCGGCCATCGCCATCGGTCTCGGCTCGCTCGCGACCATTATCATCGGCGAGAAGATCAGCCCCAAGCTGCCGGCCGCGCTGATCGCTCTGGCGGGCGCCGCTTTCGCGGTGCGCTATTTTCATCTCGAGGAGCGCGGCGTCGCTGTGCTCGGCAAGGTCTCGACGGAATTTCCGCATCCGCGCTTTCCCGAGATCGCACCCGCAGATATTCCGCAAATCGTCGGTCTCGCCATCATCATCGCCATGGTGATCATGGTGCAGACGGCGGCGACCTCGCGCTCATTTCCAAATGAGGAAGGCCGCGCGCCGGATGTCGATCGCGACTATCTCGGCGTCGGCGCCGGCTGTGTAATGGCAGGCCTCGTCGGCGCTTTCGCCGTCGACGCCTCGCCGCCGCGCACGGCGATCGTTACGGCGACGGGCGGGCGCTCGCAGCTCTCGTCGATCGTCGCGGCGCTGGTCATCTCGGCTCTGCTGCTGTTCGGCGCCTCGCTACTCGAGCATGTGCCCAACGCCGCGCTCGCCGGCGTATTGATGTTCATCGCGGCGCGCATTTTCCGGCTGCATGTGATGCGCGACATTTTTGCGAAGACGCGCGGCGAATTCGCGCTCGTCGCGCTGACCATGGCGGCCGTCGTCGCGCTGCCGGTGCAGAATGGCGTGTCGCTCTCCATTCTCGCCTCGCTGCTGCATGGCGTCTGGACGACGACGCGCTCGCGCCTCATCACTTTCGCGCGCCTGCCGGGAAGCTCGGTGTGGTGGCCTTGCGCATCCAGCGGAGCTGAGCCTTATGGCGAGCGCCTCGAGGGCGTGCTGGTCACGGCCTTTCAGGCGCCGCTGTCTTTTCTCAACGCCTATGGTTTCCAGAGCGATTTGCGCGAGGCGATAGAGGAAAAGCCGAAGCTCGTCGTGCTGGAGGCGAGCAATATCGTCGAGATCGATTATACGGCGGCGCGCATATTGCGGCAGGCGATCGAGGATTGCCGCGCGGCGGGCGCGGATTTCGCCATAGCGCGACTCGAATCGGTGCGCGCGCATGAGGCGCTGACGCGCTTCGGCGTGATGAAAACGCTCGGCGAAGGGCGCTTGTTTCGCAGCGTCGACGAGGCGACGCGGACGCTCGCGCCCGACGCCGTCGCCTCGAAGATCACGGCTCCCACTCTCGTCGCGCGCAAGAGCCGCGCCTTCAGGCCGCCTTCTGCTTCGGCGTGATGAGCTTGCGGTTCACCAGCACTTCCGCGATCTGCACCGCATTCAGCGCCGCGCCCTTGCGCAGATTGTCCGAGACACACCACAGAACGAGGCCGTTCTCGACGGTCGGATCGTCGCGAATGCGCGAGATATAGGTCGCGTCTTCCCCCGCCGCCTCGTGCGGCGTGATGTAGCCGCCGGGCTCGTGCTTATCGATGACGAGCACGCCAGGCGCCTCGCGCAGAATGTCGCGCGCCTCGTCCGGCGACAGCGGATTCTCGAACTCGATATTGATCGCCTCGCTATGGCCGATGAACACCGGCACGCGCACGCAAGTGGCGACGAGCTTGATCTTTGGGTCCAAAATCTTCTTCGTCTCCACCACCATCTTCCACTCTTCCTTGGTGAAGCCGTCCTCCATGAAGACGTCGATCTGCGGAATGAGGTTGAAGGCGATGCGCTTGGGGAATTTCTTCGATTCCATCGGATCGGAGACGAAGACGGAGCGCGTCTGCGAGAACAGCTCGTCCATGCCCTCCTTGCCCGCGCCCGAGACGGATTGATAGGTCGAGACGACGACGCGCTTGATCTTGGCAGCGTCGTGCAGCGGCTTCAGCGCGACGACGAGCTGCGCCGTGGAGCAATTGGGATTGGCGATGATGTGCTTTTTCGTGAAGCCAGCCGCGGCGTCGGCGTTGACCTCCGGCACCACCAGCGGCACATCCGGGTCCATGCGCCAGGCGGAGCTATTGTCGATGACGACGCAGCCCTTGGCGCCGATGCGCGGCGCCCATTCGCGCGCGACGTCTCCGCCCGCCGACATGAGGCAGATGTCGGTGTCGGAGAAATCATAAGTGTCGAGATGGCGGCATTTGAGAATCTTGTCGCCGAACGACACTTCCGTCCCAATGGACCGGGACGAAGCCAGCGCGACCACTTCCGAGACCGGAAAGCGGCGCTCCGCCAGAATGTCGAGCATCTCGCGGCCCACATTGCCCGTGGCGCCCGCGACGGCGACCTTGTAACCCATGGATGCGCACTCCTTTTGCCCGCTTATGGCGACGGGCGCGCCTTTTGTCGAGGGTATGGACGAGAATAGCGAAGCGACCCCGTAGGCCGTCTGGGCCACGGAGCGGCTTCGCATCGATCTCACAGCATGGCCACGGCGATCACGCCGAGGCCGACGGGCTCAGAAGGGCATACCGACCGACATATTGCCATTATTGCCCATGCTCACCGGCGCCTTGCCGAAACGCGAGCCTTCGTCCTCTTTGTCTTTTTTCTTGGGCGGGGATTTGCCCGGCGACCAGCCCTCGAGCTCGCCGAATTGGCGGTTCTCGACCTTGGCCGGCGGCTTGCCGGGCGCGGCTGGCTGACCAGCCGTCGTCTGCTGCTGCTGTTTGTTTTTCTTCGGCTTCGCCTTGACGGCCCCGGCGGCGGACGTGTCCAGCCGGCTGGGGTCGAGCGCATCCTCCGCTCCCGCGGACAGCGGCAACGCGGACGAAAAGGCGAAAATAGCGGCGACCAAAAGAAGTGGGCGCGATCGCATGGCGGCTACTCCTCGAGCATCGGGCTCCAAAATGCTCCCAGGCCGGAAAAAAGACAAGTTCCGGCGATCCCGTGGCGAAGATTGCGCACAGAAGCAGGCGCCATTACGGCGCCTGCTCCGCTTCCCACGACTTTCGTCATTCGCCGGTCGTCTGCGCGATCGCCAGATTTTTCAGCTCGGCGATCGCCGTCCCCGGCAGCAGGCTCTTCGGACAGGCGTTGGAGCAGTTCAGAATCGTGTGGCAGCGATAGAGGCGGAAAGCGTCATCGACATAGGCGACGCGCTCGGCTGTCGACTCGTCGCGGCTGTCCACCACCCAGCGATAGGCCTGCAGCAGCGCCGCCGGGCCGAGAAAGCGATCGGAATTCCACCAATAGCTGGGGCAGGAGGTGGAGCAGCAGGCGCAGAGGATGCACTCATAGAGCCCGTCCAGCTTGCGGCGATCGTCCGGCGCCTGCAGCCATTCCTTCTCCGGCTCCGGCGTCACCGTCTGCAGCCAGGGCTCGATAGCGGCGTGCTGGGCGTAGAAATCGCTGAGATCGGGCACGAGATCCTTCACCACCGGCATATGCGGCAGCGGATAGAGCTTTATCGTCCCCTCGATCTCATCCATGCCCTTGGTGCAGGCGAGCGTGTTGAGCCCATCGATATTCATCGCGCAGGAGCCGCAAATGCCCTCGCGGCAGGAGCGGCGGAAGGTCAGCGTCGGATCGATCTTGTTCTTGATCCAGATGATCGCGTCCAGAACCATCGGCCCGCAATCGTCGAGATCGACGTAATAGGTGTCCACGCGCGGGTTCGACGCCTCGTCCGGGTCGAAGCGATAGATGCGGAACTCCCTCACCCGGCTCGCGCCCTCGGGTTTCGGCCAGACCTTGCCCTCGACGGGGCGGGAGGATTTGGGAAGGACGAATTCGACCATTGTCTTCAGCTCGCATTCTCGCCGCCGGCCATTCGCGGTTTCCAATCCGCGAGGAGGACGATACGGCTCTTGTGCCCGTTTGCGGCGGCCTTTTCCAGAAATTTGCGGTCGTCGGTCACCAATCTCGCATCGTTCATAGTGGCGCAGGCGAGATACACGCAATCAGGAAAGGGATGACCGAGATTTAGGGCCAAATCAAAAGCGGCGCGCCAACTTGCGCGGGACGGCACGAGCAGAGAAAAGCAGCGCGGAAGGTCTTCCAATGCTTCGAACGCCTGCTCTCTCGTAACTGTTCCTTCCGTGACTTTTCGCCGAAGCGTGTTCGCGACCTCGGTGAGAATCAAATCCGGCGCAGCGAGCAGCTCATTGTCCGCCGCTAAAATCTCGCGCGCCTGCGCGTGCTGAGTTTCGACGACATACCATTTTACCGCCACGCTCGCGTCGATGATCACCACTGGTCGCGCGCCTCCCGGATGATAGTGGTGCTGTCGCTCTGGGCTACGCCTTTCGGAGTCATGGCGGCGATACGATCGATCGCCGCGAGGCGCGCCGCGCGATCCGAGACCGCCGTCTCGAGAATTGCCGCAGCCTCCTCTTCGACGGTGCGATGATGGAGCACGGCGAGCTCCTCGATACGGGCGATCGTTTCAGCCCTGATGGTTTGGATGGTGATCGCGCTCATGCAGCTCTTCCTCGACCAAGCCCTACCCCGCCCTCAATAAACCCGCGCCTTCGGCTCTATATAAGCCACCTCATTGGACAGCGTGTAGCTGTGCACCGGGCGATAATCGATCGCGACGCTCTTGCCCGCCTCGTCGACCGTGGAGAGCGTGTGCTTCATCCAATCGGCGTCGTCGCGGTTCGGAAAATCCTCGCGGGCGTGAGCGCCGCGGGATTCGGTGCGGTTCTTCGCCGAATCCATCGTCACCACCGCCTGCACGATGAGATTGTCATATTCCAGCGTCTCGACGAGATCGGAGTTCCAGATCAGCGAGCGGTCCGAAACCTTGACGTCGTCGCTCTTCTTCCACACCGCATGGATCGCTTGCGATCCCTCCTCCAGCACCTCGCCGGCGCGATAGACGGCGCAATGCGATTGCATCACGCGCTGCATCTCGAGCCGCAGATCGGCGGTCGCGATCGAGCCGGAAGCGAAACGCCGCGCATCGAGACGCGACAGAGCGAGCTCGGCGGAATCGGCGGGCAATTCCGGCTGCGTCTGGCCGGGCTTCACCAGCTCGGCGGCGCGCTGGCCGGCGGCGCGGCCGAAGACCACGAGATCGACCAGCGAATTGGAGCCGAGACGATTGGCGCCATGCACCGAGACGCAAGCCGCTTCGCCGATCGCCATCAGGCCCGGCACCACCACATCGGGATTGTCGCCGACGCGGCGCAGCGCCTCGCCGTGAAAATTCGTCGGTATGCCGCCCATGTTGTAATGCACGGTCGGCAGCACCGGAATGGGCTCGCGCGTCACATCGACGCCGGCGAAAATTTTCGCGCTCTCGGAAATGCCAGGCAGGCGCTCGTGCAGGATCGCAGGGTCCAAATGCTCGAGATGCAGATGGATGTGATCCTTCAATTTGCCGACGCCACGGCCCTCGCGAATCTCCACCGTCATCGCGCGCGAGACCATGTCGCGCGGCGCGAGATCCTTCACTGACGGCGCATAGCGCTCCATGAAGCGCTCGCCTTCGCTATTGGTGAGATATCCGCCCTCGCCGCGCGCGCCCTCGGTGATGAGACAGCCCGCGCCATAAATGCCGGTCGGATGGAATTGCACGAATTCCATATCCTGCAACGGCAGGCCGGCGCGCAGCGCCATGCCGCCGCCATCGCCCGTGCAAGTATGCGCCGACGTCGCGGAGAGATAGGTGCGGCCATAGCCGCCCGTCGCCAGCACGGTGAGCGCGGCGCGGAAACGATGGATCGTGCCGTCGTCGAGCTTGAGGCACACGACGCCGCGCACGGCGCCCTCTGCATCGACGATGAGGTCGATGGCGAAATATTCGACGAAGAATTCCGTGTCGTGACGCAGCGCCTGCCCGTAGAGCGTATGCAGCATCGCATGGCCGGTGCGGTCGGCGGCGGCGCAAGTGCGCTGCGCCGGCGGGCCTCTGCCGTAATCCGTCGTCATGCCGCCGAAGGGCCGCTGATAGATGCGTCCATCCTCGGTGCGCGAGAAGGGCACGCCCCAATGCTCGAGCTCATAGACGGCCTGCGGAGCGTTGCGGCAGAGATATTCGATCGCGTCCTGGTCTCCGAGCCAGTCGGAGCCCTTGACGGTGTCGTACATGTGCCATTTCCAATCGTCCGGCCCCATATTGGCCAGCGCCGCGGCGACGCCGCCCTGCGCTGCGACCGTATGCGAACGCGTCGGAAATACTTTGGTGATGCAAGCGGCCTTCAGCCCCGCCTTGGCGCAGCCGACGACGGCGCGCAGTCCCGCGCCGCCGGCGCCGACGACGACGACGTCGAATGTATGATCGACGATCGGATAGGCCCTGCCCCCGATATTCACCGTCGTCTTGCCGTTCGCAGCCATTCCCAATCCTCGTCGATAAAGAGCGCCCGAGCGCGAACGCGCGTCAGCGCGGCGCGGCGATGATCATTATGGCGAGCGTCCAGATCGCCGCGATCGCGATCACCAGCCATTTGTTGACGATGAGCGCCTTCGCCTTCAGCGCTTCGTCGTGAACATAATCCTCGATGATGTTCTCCACGCCGAGCCGCGCGTGATAGGCGACGACGACGATGAAGGCGATGAGCGCTATCGCCGGCAGCGGCTTTCCGATTTCGGCGCGCGCGGCCTCATAGGGCTTGCCGACGAGGCCGACGAGATACCAGATCGAGAGCACAGCGAGCGGCGCCAGCGCGCGCGCGCTGTGACGCATGGCGAGCGCATGCAGCGAACCGGAGCGATCGGAGACGAAAGCGTCTCCCTTGCCGCTGCGGCCGCTCTCAAATCTCGACATATCCGTTTCTCCATCAATCGAGTTCGATATCGGCGAGCCGTCGCGACAGGACGAGCGGCCGCAGGCTCAGCCGAAGAGCGAGGATGCGATCCACAAGAGCGCCGTCAGCGCCACGCCGCCGCCCAAGCTCGCCTTGGTCAGCAGCTCGCGGCCATCGCGATCGAGATAGAGGCCGCGGTCCCATATCGCATGACGCACGCCGCCGAGCAGATGATGAAACAGCGCCCAGCTGAACAGCAGCACGAAGACTCGCCCGACGAGGGAATTGACGATCCAGGACACAGCGTCGAAGGCCGACGGCCCGAGCGCCAATCCGAAGAGATAGAGCGCGAGCAGAAGCACGCCGACATAAAGCGATGCGCCGGTGATGCGATGCGCGATCGACATCGCCATTGTGAGGATCGGCTTGTAGATCGTCAGATGTGGAGAGAGCGGCCGCGCGGCGGCGAGGCTCTCGCTCACGGGATCGGCGTCGGCCATTTTAGGTTTCTCTCCGCTCGAGGCTCGGCTAGGACTGATAATTCAATCGCGTCGCTGCTGCAACACACGTACCCGACATAAGGTCCTGAGCATTTCGCGACTCGTGCAGAGCGGCGAAAGGACGCATGACTTACGTAACGCGTCGCGACGCCCGACGCAATCGATGCGCCGATGCGTAGGATTCGAGTCGAAAAACGTGGCGCGTGCGTTACGATCTGTTAACATGCGCCCGCCGACGTTGCCCGGGACCAGCCGGCGCATCGTCGTTCGGAGCCGGCTTTTTTCTCCACCGGCTGCGGACGTGTCGAGTAGCGTTGAGCGTCATGGTTGGTCTGCGTGCTCGAGAGTTCGTAATGTTGCGTCGGCGCCCCGAGTAAGCGTCGTGTTGCCGTGACGTCGGACTGCCGACTATTTTGTCGGCGGCTTGAGTTCGCTGGTCTCGTCGAATGACTTTTTCGTCAACTCATCTCGCGAGCGATTCATGAATTACAGTGAAACCATCCATATCTTGAACGTCGATCCGATCATCCGCTCGTCTCTGACGAGCGCCTTGGACAAGGCGGATTTCCACATTCGCCTCCATGAGGACGCGGGACGCTTCTTCGAAGCCGTCGAGACCGAAAGCCGCGGCTGCGTCATCATCTATGTGGACATGCCCGATATGATCGGGATCGAATTATTGAGGGACGCCAAGGCGCGGCGGATCGAATTGCCGATCATCGTCATCACCGCGCAAGCCAATGTTCGCGGCGCGATCCAAGTGATGAAGGAAGGCGCGTTCGATCTGCTCGAATTGCCTGTCAATGAGGCGAAGCTGCTCGCCTCCGTGCAGCAGGCGCTGACCCGCCGGATAGACCACCGCGCCTATCGCGGCCGCGCGCGGACCACGCCCGGCCGGCTCGCGACGCTCACCAATCGCGAGAACGACGTGCTCGCCGGCTTGGTCGAGGGCAAGCTCAACAAGGTCATCGCCCATGAGCTCGGCATCAGCGCCCGCACGGTGGAGACGCATCGCTCGCACATCATGACCAAGATGCGCGTCAAGAGCGTGGCCGATCTCGTCCGCATCTCGCTGGGGGCGCCCCGGCCCGATCCGGCCGTCCGCCTCGGCGCGCCGCGGCCCTCGGCCGATCCGACCGCCCGCCTCGGGACGCCGGCCCCGCGGCCGATGGCCGATTCGGGCGCGGTCTTGCCCCGCCGCTGACGCGATCGACGCGGCAAATCGCCAAAATTAACGACGCCGGGGCATGGCGCATGCTATTGGCCATGCGAACGCCATGCTCCGGCGCTAGAATATTGCCTCATGAGATTCGACCGTTCGGCCCGAGCGCCCCTGAATGAGACCGCCCCCGCCGAGGCGCGCGCGGGGGCGACGCTCACCATCGATCTTGCCGCCCTCGTCGCCAATTGGCGTCGGCTCGCCGCTTGCGCGAGCGAGAGCGAATGCGCGGCCGTGGTCAAGGCCGACGCCTATGGCCTCGGCGCCGAGCCCGCCGTGCGGGCGCTCGCCGCCGCCGGCTGCCGCACGTTTTTCGTCGCCACCGCCGGGGAAGGCGAGCGCGTTCGCGCCGTCGCCCCGCGCGCCATCGTCTATGTGCTCGAGGGACTGCCGCCCGGCGGCGCCCGCGCGCTCGCCGCCGGACGGCTACGCCCGGTTCTGGCCTCGCTCGAGGAAATCCGTGATTGGGCGGCGTTCGGCCGCTCCATCGGCCGCCGCCTGCCGGCCGCGCTGCAATTCGACACCGGCATGAATCGGCTGGGACTCTCGCTGCGCGACGCCGAAGCCGCGGCCGTGGCGGCGCAGGATATCGACCTCACTCTGACGATGAGCCATTTCGTCTGCGCGCAATGGGCCGAGGACCCGCGCAACGCGGGGCAGATCGCCGCTTTCGAGACGGCGCGGCGCGCCTTCCCCGGCGTGCCGGCCTCGCTCAGCAATTCCTCGGGAATCTTCCTGGAGCAGAAGCCCCATTACGATCTGCTGCGCCCCGGCTATGCGCTCTACGGCGGCAATCCGACTCCGGCGGCGCCCAATCCGATGCGAGCCGTCGCCCGGCTCGAGGCGCCGATTCTGGCGACGCGCTGGATCGAGGCCTGCGAGAGCGTCGGCTATGACGGCGTGTGGACGGCGTCGCGGCCGACGCGGCTGGCGACGCTCGGCCTCGGCTATGGCGACGGCTTTCCGGCCGCCATCGGCGGGGCGGGCCGGCCCGTTCCGGAGGCGATCGTTGCCGGGCGGCGCTGCCCGATCGTCGGCCGCGTGTCGATGGATTTCGTCATGCTAGATGTGACCGACGTCCCCGAAGGCGCCGTCTATCGCGGCCAGACGGCGGAGCTTTTGGGCGAGACGATCGGCGTCGACGAGCTGGCGCTGCGCTGCGGGACCATCGGCTATGAGATTTTGACCCGGCTCGGGCGACGCTATGAGAGGGTCTATATCGGCGGGTGAGCGCTCACGCCCGCTCGAACCAGGGCGTCAGCACAGGATAGCCCTCGCCGGCCAGCAACGCGGCGGTCTCATAGAGCGGCAGGCCGACGACGGCCGAATAAGAGCCGATGAGCCGCACCGCGAAAGCGCCCGCGAGTCCCTGAATCGCATAGCCGCCCGCCTTGCCGCGCCATTCGCCGGAAGCGAGATAGGCGTCGATCTCGGTCGACGAGAGGCGCTTGAAGCGCAAGCGCGATTCGACCAGGCGGCGGCGCTCGGCCCCGCGTGGGGTGATCAGCGTGACGCCGGTAAAAACCCGGTGCTGGCGGCCCGAGAGCAGGCGCAGGCAGTCCTCGGCCTGCTCTATGTCCTCGCATTTGGGCAGGATTCGCCGGCCGACCGCCACCACAGTGTCGGCCGCGAGCACATAGCTGCCCTCGAGCTGGGGCTGATAGGCCCTTATCTTTATGGCCGCCGCGGCCTTCTCGCCGGCGAGACGCTGGGCGAGGCTGCGCGGCAGCTCGTTGCGCTGCGGAGTCTCGTCTATGTCGGTCGGCAACAGCGCGTCGGCGTCGAGGCCGATCTGCTGGAGCAGCTCGAGCCTGCGGGGCGAGGCCGAGGCCAGCACCAGCTTGGGCCGCGTATCGGTCGGGTGGGACGTCAAGACGATCGGCTCCGCCATAAATCGAAATTATTTGAAACGATAGGTAATCCGCCCTTTGGTGAGGTCATAGGGCGTCATCTCCACGAGAACCTTGTCCCCGGTGAGCACGCGGATGCGGTTTTTACGCATCTTTCCGGCCGTATGGGCGATGATCTCGTGCTCGTTCTCGAGCTTGACCCGAAACATCGCGCTGGGCAGCAGCTCGGTGACGACTCCGGGAAACTCCAAAAGTTCTTCCTTGGCCATGTGGTTCCTTCTTCAGAGGCCGCGGCGGACCTCGGATAGCGAAAGGCCCGCTTGCGAAGCGGGCGCTCATCAATATGGGATCGAAGCCGGGACGCGCAAATCCGCGCCGGACCCTAATCGAGTACGGCTGATTTGTGAACCTTGCCTTTCGCTCCGTCGCGCGCTTCAGCGCTCCGGGGCGTGGACGATCGAGCCGGCGGCGGGCGGCTCGATCACGCGCGGCTCGGGAGCGGCCTCCGCCGGCGTCGCGACGAGGGCGCCGCCCTTGCCGTCCCCCGCCCAGGCGCTGAGCAGCTCCCAGGCGACCGCGAGTACCACCGGGCCGACGAAAAGGCCAATGATTCCATGCACCAGCACGCCGCCGATGACGCCGACGATAATGACCAGCAGCGGCGTCGTGAGCCCGCGCGCGATGACGATGGGCTTCAGCACATTGTCGACCAGCGTCACCGTCAACATGCAGCAGGAGAAGAGTAGAGCCGGCAAGGTCCGCATCTCCGTCCACGCCCAGATGATGGTGGGCACCACCACCATCAGCGGCCCGATCTGGACGATGGCGAGCACCAATATGCACAGGGTCAGCAGGCTCGCGCCCGGCGCGCCGGCCAGCTGCAGGCCGAGGCCGCCGATCGCCGCCTGCAGCAGCGACACGCCGATGACGCCGCGCGAGACGGTGCGGATCGTCGAGCCGGCGAGCTCGACGAAATGCTCGGCGCGTTTCGAATCGATGCGCGTCACCGCGGTCTTGATCGCGCGCACCAGCGCCGGTCCAGGCGCGAATAGAAAGCCGGCGATGATGACCGAGATCAGGAATTTGAACACGCCGGCGCCGGCGTTCTTGGTCGCGTCCAGCGCGATCTCGCCATAGGGCTTGAGCTGCGGCAACGCCTGGGCGAGCGCGCTGCGCAGATTGGTGGAGGCGAGCTCCCAGAATTCGTACGCCGATTCGCCGATGAAGGGCCAGCTGCGCAAGGTCTCGGGCGGCGGCGGCACCCAGACGCCGCCGGCGTCGATTCGGTCGGCGAGCGCGCGCAGCCCATCGACGACGCCGAGGCCGAGCCAGGTCGCCGGCCCGATGACGAAGAGCAGGCCGAGAAAAGTGATGATCGTCGCCGCCAGCCGCCGGCGTCCGCCGAGCCAGACGGTCATCCATTCGAAGATGGGATAGAGCGCCACGGCGAGAATGGCGCTCCAGGTCACGATGGTGACGAAGGGCCGCACCAGCAGGAAAGACCAATAGGCGAGCGCGCCGAGCGCGCCGAGCCGGATGATCAAGTCGATGAGTGTCGCGTTCAGCCGCCGCCGGCCGGACGCTTCGCGCTGGTCCTCGATCACCGAGCTATCCCCAATTTTTTTTGCGCCCCGCCGCTGCGGCGCGCCTTCCCCCGGACAACATAGCGCGGATCGGCAATGGTTTCACGCCCGCGGCTGCGTTTCCGCCTACCGCCCGAGCGCCATGGCCAGCCGCGCCGCGATCAGCCGGCCGATGAGCCGCAGCGGAAAGCCTCGAAAGCTCGGCGCATCCTGCGGCAACGGCAGCGCCGAGCGCCGGCGCGCGACCTTTGTCCGCATCTCGATCGGCGGCAGATCGCCCGTATAGCGCAGCCGATAGGTCGAAACCCAAAAGCCGGGGTCGAATTTCAGGAACATGCCCGTGCTGCAGCAGGAGGCGACCACCCGGCGCGTATGCGATTCGGGCTTCAGCCGGTGATCCTCGAGCAGCTCCTCACCCGCGACGCAACGAAAACGGTCGTCGCGAAAGGTAAGATAAGGCGTGCCTCCGTCGGGATCGCGCAGGAGATGGGCATGGGGCAGAGCCTCGATCCTGCGGCCGCCCTCCTGGCAATCGGAGCAATAGCAGACGGCGCTGATGATCGGCGCGCCGACCGCCTCGCAGCGCACGCGCCCGCAGGCGCAGGTGAAATCTCGGATGAGCGAAGCCATGTCGGAAATCCTCTGCTCGAAACGGACGACATTATAGCGACCCCGGCGCGAGCGTCATGCGGCGCGCAAACCGTCCTTCCTGCGCTCGATCGACCGCCGCGCATGGTCGATGGCGAGCGAGGACACAGGATACTGATCCGCCGCGGTCTCGCCATCCGCGAGCTTGTTGACGCAATCGGCGACGAGCCCGCGAAACTCCGACTCGATTCGCTCGAGGCCGGCGCTATCGGCCGTCAGCGCCTCGTCTGCGAGCGTCAGCAGGCGGAAGACGCGGTTCTGATCCTCGACGAGGCGGCGATTGTTCCAAAGGCCGAGCAGCACGGCGACGAGCGAGCCCAAAAGGCTGAGCGGAATGCCGATAATGTAGAAATATTGCTGGAACGAATCGAAAAAGCTCTGATCGCCGCTCGCGAGATAGGCGGCAACGCCAGGGTGGACAGGCAGCAGCGGATTCTGCGCGTCGAGATCGGGCGCCTCGATCTGTGCGCCGCCCGGCGAGAGGGCGGCGAGCTTGGCCTTGGTCTTGAAAATGGAGCGGCCGATCGCCCCCGCCACCACATTGAGCATCGAAAAAGGCGCCACCAGCCGATAGGTGACGGCGAGGCCCTTCACCGTATCGTCGGGCACGGGCGGATGCGCCTTGAAGGCGCCTTCGGGGATATCCACAGATTCGAAGCCCGGAAAGCGCTTCACCAGCGCGTCGGCCTGATCCATCGGCAGGAGTTGGGGCGGGCTCTTCATCGCCTTGGCGATGGAGGCGACGACATCGACCGCCTGCCCCGGCCCGATCGGCCCGACCGCCAACGCCGCCGCCGCGCGGCCCGCACGCATGGCCGGGCCGATCTCGCCGAGCGGTAGGACGAGGCGCTTCACGCTCGCCGCGGGGACGTCGAAATAGGCGAGAATATCATCGAGCGCGCGCTGATTCTCCGTCTGCAGCGAGCCCTCCGGCACCGCAATTGTCTTGCGGGCGAGGCCGGCGGCGTCCTTGATCGGCGAGCCATGCGGCAGCACGATCGCCACGACGTCGCGGCGCAGAATGGCGATGGTCTGGCCATTGGAGGGCGGCGCAACATCGGTGCGCACGATGGCGAGATTGACCTTGCGGTCCTCGAGCGCCTTGGAGCTGGCCGAAAGATCGGCGACCGGGACCTCCTCCACGCGCAGGAAAGGATGCGACCCCGACACGACATGAATGAAGGTCGAGATGGTGCGCTGGGCCGGCGACATCGCTGGGCCGGTGGTGATGCGCAAGGTCGCCCGCGGCGACAGGTAATAAAAGAGCGACAGCGCCGCCGCGAGAGCGAACAGCAGAACCGCGACCCAGAAGATCAGGCGCGGCGCATGGCCTTTGGGCATGGGGCCTCCTCCCTATGCGAGGAGAAATAGGCCGCCGCGCGCCAGAGCCCACGGCCTTGTCATGCGCTCTTCCCATTCGCGCGCGCCGGGCATAAATCTCGCCGCATGAGCGATACGCCCGACCTTCCCGCAACCCTCGATGAGGAAGAAGACCTCACGGAAGAGGCCGAAGGCGCCGCCGCGTCCGAGCTCGCCGCCGATACGCCCGAGAGCGTCAAGCGCGGCGTATCGGTCATCAAATCCTATTGGAAGAACGCGCCCAACGGGCCGGGCGTCTATCGCATGATCGCCGAGAATGGCGAAGTGCTCTATGTCGGCAAGGCCAAGAATGTCCGCAAGCGCATAGCCAGCTACACGCGCCTCGCCGGCCATGTGAATCGCATCGCGCGGATGATCTCGGCGACCGCCTCGATGATGTTCATCTCGGTCGAGACCGAGACCGAGGCGCTGCTGCTCGAGACCAATCTCATCAAGCAGATGAAGCCGCGCTTCAACGTGCTGATGCGCGACGACAAGAGCTTTCCCTATATTCTCATCGCGCGCGATCATGATGCGCCGCAAATCGCCAAGCATCGCGGCGCGCGCTCGCGCAAGGGCGATTATTTCGGCCCCTTCGCCAACGCCGGCGCGGTGGGGCGCGCGCTCAACGCCCTGCAGCGGGCCTTTCTGCTGCGCTCCTGCACCGATTCTTTCTACGAGAATCGCACGCGGCCCTGCCTGCTCTATCAGATCAAGCGCTGCGCCGGCCCTTGCACGGGCGAGATATCCATCGCGGATTATTCCGTGCTGGTGCAGGAGGCGCATGACTTTCTCACCGGCAAGAGCCGCTCCGTGCGCGAGCAGCTCGCCACGGAGATGACCGCGGCGGCGGAGCGCCTGGAATTCGAGCGTGCCGCGCGGCTGCGCGACCGCATCTCCGCGCTGTCGCTGATCCAGGGGACTCAAGGCGTCAATCCGCACAGCGTCGAGGAGGCCGACGTCTTCGCCATCGCCAAAGAGGCGGGGCGCTTCTGCATCGAAGCGTTTTTCTTTCGCGCTTTTCAAAATTGGGGCGACCGCGCCTATTTCCCGCGCGCCGACCAGAGCCTCTCCGAAGAGGAAGTGCTCGGCTCCTTCCTCGCGCAATTCTATGGCGAGCATCCGCCGGCGCCTTTGGTGCTGCTCTCCCATGTGATCGAAGATCGCGAGCTGCTGGCGCAGGCTCTATCGGACAAGCTCGGCCGCAAGGTGGAGATCGCGACGCCGCAGCGCGGCGAGAAGCGCGAGCTGGTCGAGCATGCGCAGACCAACGCCAAGCAGACGCTGACGCGCAAGCTCACCGAGGACGCCAGCCAGGAGAAGCTGCTCATCGCCCTCGGCGAGATGTTCGGCATGGCGAAGCCGCCGCGCCGCGTCGAGGTCTATGACAATTCCCATACGGGCGGCCAACAGGCGATCGGCGCGATGATCGTCGCCGGGCCGACCGGCTTCATGAAGACGCATTATCGCACCTTCAACATAAAGAGCGCCGAGATCACGCCCGGCGACGATTACGCCATGATGCGCGAGGTGCTGGCGCGCCGCTTCGCCCGCATCGCGAAAGACGCCGAAAAGCCGGAGGAAGAGGCGCCGGACGCTTTTCCGTCCAAGCCCGATCTCGTGATCATCGACGGCGGCCGCGGACAATTCGACGCGGCGCGCTCGGTGGCGAAGGAGATCGGCCTCGAGGGCGTGACCATCGCCTCCATCGCCAAGGGCGCCGATCGCAACGCCGGCCGCGAGATGTTTTTCGTCGAGGGACGCGAGCCCTTCCGCCTGCCGCCGCATGATCCGGCGCTCTATTTCGTCCAGCGCCTGCGCGACGAGGCGCATCGCTTCGCCATCGGCACGCATCGCGCGCGACGCAAGAAGGAATTCGCCAAGAACCCGCTGGACGAGATCGCGGGCGTCGGACCGGCCCGCAAAAGGGCGCTGCTGCTCGCCTTCGGCACCGCCAAGGCGGTGGCCGGCGCCGCGCTCTGCGACCTCGAGAATGTGCCGGGCGTGAACAAGGCGACGGCGCGGCTCGTCTTCGACCATTTCCAGCGCGGCTGAAACGGCGAACGGCTAAAATTTGTGCGCGGCTCGGCGACGGTCTCGCCGGCGCGCGCCGAGCGGCAAAATGCCGGTTTTGCCGAAGCTTCCCGCTGTTGCGCGGGAGATCGGACCAGCGGCGAAGGAGCGCGGCGCCGGCGAAGAGCCCGTCTCTTCTATTGACAAGAGAGGCGCTCGCCATGTTCCTTCGCGGCATGACATCGACGGCCATTCCGCCGCGCCGCGGGCGCGCGCTCTCCCTGCCCAATATTCTGACCTATGGCCGGCTCGTCGCCGTGCCCGTGGTCGCGGGCCTGCTGCAATGGCCGGACGAGCATTGGATGCGCTGGACGGCGCTCGGCGTCTTCACCGCCGCCGCCATCACCGACTTCTTCGATGGCTATCTCGCCCGCGCCTGGGCGCAGCAATCGACGCTCGGCGCCATGCTCGACCCCATAGCCGACAAGCTGCTCGTCGCCGCCACTCTGCTGATGGTGGTCGCCGATCAGACGATCTCCGGCCCGACGATCTGGGCGGCGCTCATCATCCTCTGCCGCGAGATTCTCGTCTCCGGCCTGCGCGAATATCTCGCCGAGCTGAAAGTGCCGCTGCCGGTCAGCGCCATCGCCAAATGGAAGACGACGCTGCAGCTCTTCGCGCTCGGCTTCTTCATCGCCGGCCCGGCCGGCGAGCTGGTGCTGCCGGGCACGGTGAACATCGGCAGCGTGCTGCTGTGGATCGCCGCGCTGCTGACGCTCTACACCGGCTATGACTATATGAGAGCCGGCTGGGCGCATTTCGGATCGGACGAGGCGCAATGAAGGCTCTCTATTTCGCCTGGGTGCGCGAGCGAATCGGCCGCGCCGAGGAGGAGCTCTCCCCTCCCCCGGAGGTGGCGACCGTCGGCGAGCTGATCGCCTGGCTGAAGTCGCGCGACGAGGCCTATGCTCTGGCTTTCGAGAACGCCGCCGTCATTCGCACGGCGATCGACAAGGCCCATGTGCGCCATGAGACGCCGATCGCCGGAGCGCGCGAGATCGCCTTTTTCCCGCCGATGACCGGAGGATAGGGGGCGAGTAGCGAGTAGCGAGTAGCGAATAGTTCTACTCGCTACTCGCTACTCGCTACTCGCTACTCGCTCATGACCCCCACCATCCGCATCCAATCCGCCCCCTTCGATCCCGGCCATGAGGCCGCGCTGATCGAGGACGGCCGCCGCGACATTGGCGCGATCGTCTCCTTCACCGGCCTCTGCCGGGACGAGGGTGGGACGCTCGCGGCGCTGGAGCTCGAGCATTATCCCGGCATGGCCGAGGCGGAGATCGCCCGCGTCGCCGAGGAGGCGCTCGCCCGCTGGCCGCTATCGGCGCTCACTGTCATCCATCGCCACGGGCGCATTCTGCCGGGCGAGAGAATCGTGCTCGTCATCACGGCCGCGCGCCATCGCGGCGATGCCTTCGCCGCGGCGGAATTTCTGATGGATTATCTGAAGACGCGCGCCCCCTTCTGGAAGAAAGAGCATCGCGCCGACGGCAGCGTCGGCGACTGGGTCGAGGCCAAGGCCAAGGACGACGCCGCCGCCGAACGCTGGAACAAGTAGCTAGAGCCTCGTCACCGCCCCATCCGCCGTCGTGACGCGAATGTCGGCATAACGGCAGGCGCCGCGACGGCGCTGGAAGGGCGTGACCGCCAGCAGCCAAATATGGCTGATCGCCTTGGCCGGCCCGCCGATATGGGCGGCGTAATCGGCGGCGACGTCGCGCTCCAGCGCCCGCCACTCGCCGAGCCCCGCTGCGCCCGAATCGACGACCATATGAGTCTCGACCGCGCTCCAGCCGGCGAGCGGGCAGCGGAAGACTTTTCCGGTCGGCAGGCCAGCGCTCCAGAAATAGGTGAGGTCCTGCCCGTCCTCGAATTTCACGCCGATCGACAGATAGTCGTGAAAGGGCGGCGCATCCTCCGGCTTCGCAGAAGGAAGCTGGTCGATCTTCCAGCGCCAGCCGAGCTTGGGCCGCGTGCCGAAGGCGAGCGGCAGCGGACGCTCTATGATGGAGGCGCTCCCAGCGCTCTCGCAGACGATCTCGCCATTCGCCTCGCGGCCGAACACTTCGGCGCCGCCGCCGAGACTGAAGAGATCGTTCCAGCCTTGCGGCAATTTGCGGCCGCGTTTCAGCCTGGCGATCTCCGCCGCTATGCGGCCGTCCACATCGCCCGATGCGGCGAGGCTCTCTAGTCCGGCGAGCGCCTCACCCTTCCAGACCAGCGCGACGCCGACGATCTTCACCTCCTGCTTGCGATACTCCGCTTCGGGCGTCCACAGCCTGCCGTCCGCGTCGGCGAATTGCGCGGCGGAGCGGGCGATCTCCAGCGGGCCGTCATGGGCGGCGATCATCGTGCCGGTGTCGACGCCGGGGCTGTAGATCGGCCTTTTGCCGCGCGTGCGGGCATGAAAGACGAGGCCCGGTGAGAACCAGAGGTCATAGGGCCGAGCGATCCACATGCGGCCGGTGACGAGAAAGCTGACCTGCTGACCCTTGGACGCCGTGAGGCCGAGGTCGATCCAGGGCAGATCATCGCCATCGATCTCGAACACACGATAGGAAACGAGCTCGCCCGAATGGGCGCGCGCGATCAGCCCCTCCATGTCGCGTTTGAAAGCGTCGCGCTCGAGAGCGGCGCTCTCGGCCATTGCGGCCGGAGCGATGAAAGGCAGAGCGGCGCCCAGCGCGCCCATCTGCAACATCTCGCGCCGAGACAATCCGGCCGACGCGCGTCCGAGACAATAGAGGCACATGTCGAAAAATCCTCCCCGAACTCGGGCAAATCCCCCGATGGATCGGCCTTTGTGAGCCGATAGGGAATGCTATCGTCCGGCCGCTGGCGACGCTTGCCAGCACATGCCGAAAACGCCGTTCGATGGCGCGCGAGGGCAGATGCGACAAACCGGCTACACACGCGCGAGCACGCTGGGGCCGATCGCCGAGGTCGTCGGCGCCACCGGCGGCTCGATCGAGCGCGTGTTTCGCCGCGCTGAGCTCCCGCTCGGCCTGCTCGAATCGCCGGACACGCTGCTGCCGCTGCGCGATCATTTCCGCCTGCTCGCGGCCTCCTCCCGCGAACTCGGCGACGAGGCCTTCGCCGCCCGCCTCGGCCGCAGGACGTCGATCGCCGGCCTCGGCGTCTATGGCAAATGGGTGACGCTGGCGCCGACGCTGCTCGAAGCCATCCATCGCGCCGGAACGAGCCTGCCGCATATGCTGCAGAGCGCGACGCGGCTGATCCTGCGGCGACAGGGCGAAGAGGTCGTCTGGTCCTATGAGCTGGACGACCCTGCGACGGAGGGTCGGCCGCAGAATGAGATGCTGGCCGTCTGGTATATGATCGCCCTCGTGCGGCATTTCGCCGGCGCGCGCTGGCTGCCGCGCCGCGTGATGTTCGGCGGCCTGCCGGCGAGCGCGCGACGATCGATCGGCGAGCAGATGGGCGCCGACATCGTGCTCTGCGACGGCCCGGGCTCGATCGTCTTCGATCAGCGGCTGCTGATGACGGTCAATCCGCGACTGGGCGAAGGCGATGGACTGGACGCCGAGGAGATCGCCCGCATCTTCGACATTCCGGCGCCGGACGATCTTCCCGGCAAGATCGGCGTGCTCATCGAGCTGGAGCTGCTCGGCGGCCGTCCTACGCTCGAAACCGTCGTGCGGCGGGCCGGGCTGTCGAAGCGCACGCTCCAGCGACGGCTCGGCGATCTCGGGCTCAGCTACGCCGATCTCCTGCGCGACACGCTGCAGCGCCGCGCGATTCGTCTGCTGCGCCGATCGGACCTATCGATCACCGAGATCGCCGCCCGGCTCGGCTATAGCGATCCAGCGCATTTTACCCGCGCCTTCGAGAATTGGAGCGGCCTCGCGCCCAGCCGCTGGCGCGAATTGGCGAGAGCGGCGGATCGATAGACGAGAGACGAAAAAGGCGGCCGCTGGGGCCGCCTTTCTCATTTTCTGCGAAAGAAGCTCATTCCGTAAAGGCGAGCGCCCCGCCCGGCAGCTGCTGCTCCACGCCCTTGTAGCGGTTGGAGCGCTGTCCCATCATCGTCTCGAAGGCCTCGTGAACCTCGCTCACCGACTTCGGCTTCATCTTCTTGCCCTGGCGGGCGAAGAAGATCGGCTTATTGGCGCGGGCGGGCCGCGGCAGCAGCTTGGCGGCCGGCGTGTTCGGCGCCTCCTCCACCTTCGCCATGAAGCGGGCGGCGTCGTCCGGCCCCAGGAAGTGGATGAGATAGGTCTCGCCCACGGTCAGCGGACGGCCGATTCGCTCGGCGATGCGCTCGCCGTCGTGCTTCAGCATCTCGGCGGCGAAGACCGCGGAGAGATAGGGGTCGTTGCGCATGGCCAGAATCTCGGAGCGCTTCTGCGGCGCGACGCGATAGTCGCCGCCGATCGCCTGCGCCGCCGCCTCCTGGCCATGGCTGCGGCCGAACATGCGCACGGCCTTCAGCCAGGTCGAATCGATGAACTGGAACAGGCCGCTCGCCGAGGAGGTGCTGGCCTTGGCCTTGGGCGCGAAGCTCGACTCCTTGTCGGCGATCGCCATCAGCATGGCCGGATCGGAGCCGGTGGTCTTGGCCGCCAGCACCACATGCTCGACAATGGCGCGGGCGACGCGCACCGGGCCGAATTGCAGCACCGCCGGGGCGGCGCCGGAGAGGCTCGCCTGCGCCTCATTGGCGACGTCGGCGGCGCCGGACCAGGCCTTCACCGCCTCGCCCATCGCTTCGGCCGCATCGGCGTCGAGCGGCTGATCGGTGAGGCCGCGATTGGTCAGAAAGAACAAGGGCGGCGGCGCGCGGCGGCTCTGCGCGCCGCCTCGCGACGCCTCCGACAGTCTGAACCGGCCCCAGCCGTCTGGCATAGACAGCAGCGCGGCCACCAGGGCGAAGGCGAGAGCCGTCGCTATGGCGAAAGCGCGAAGGAGCATGTGAACGGATCCGTCGGCCCCCGCGAGGGGGCGGTCCGCGTCTGCGCGGTCGAACACGGGCAGAAAGCGCGACCATTTCGGCGCCGACGCTTCGCCGCGAACGGCAGGAGCTATCGCTTCGAAAGACACTCTGTTTCATTCCTCGCTGTTGTTTGGACGAGACAGAGGCTAGCAACCGCGAGGGGCGAAAAATCGACTGCGCGCGTCACGCGCGCGTCACATTCGGGCGGGGCTCCGTAGTTCCCACAAACCCTTAAAAATGAAGCGATCGTCTACCTACGGAGCCGGCCGGCCGATTCGCCCGCCACATTTGCGCCGAATCGACACAGCCACGCTTGCGATTGAAAAAGCTGGGATTTTTTCGAATCGTCAGAAGCTGGTCAGCTTCGACAGCATATTGCGGATGAAATTGAACTCGGCCCCGGCCGTGGGCGTCGTGCGGCTGATGAAATCGACGACCTTGCCGTCCTTCAGCCCATAGTCCGCGATGCGCTGGACCTTTTTCGTCTTGTCGAAATAGACGGAGAGAATGTGCTGGTCGGCGACCTCGGGCGGCAGGAAGGCGAGCTCGCGCTCGATGCGCTGGCTGACATAGTACCAGGCGTCGCCGCCGATCGTCGATGTCGTCGAGGGCGTGCCGAGCAGAGCCAGCACTTGCGGAGCCGCCATGCCGACCTTCACCTGCGCGGCCTTGCGCTCCTCGATGATGGCGCCGCGATTGATCACGCCGTCATAGCCGAGGCACCCGGCGAGCGGCGCGGCGACCAAAGCGAGCGCGGCGAGGCGGCGGGCCTGCCGCGAGACGACGACGAGCGAAACCCGAGACCGCATTTTTCTCTCCGCGCTACGCCTCTCCCGAGGCCGACCTCTATCGCGACAATGTTCGAGCTTGCCTAACTCTCGCTCTGCGCGAAAGCAAGCAGCGACGCCTCCGGCGCAACCCTCGGGCTGGCGTCCGCGCCTCTTCGACCGTATCAATGGCCGGAAAATGGCGAAGCTTCGACCAATGGGCGCGGCGCCCATCTATATTTCATATTGTCGGCCGAGGCGGCGACGTCCGAGGAGAAGGAGCGGCGAATGAGCGACGATCTGCAATTGCCCGAAACCCCGTTCTCGCGCCCTCTCGCCGCCGTCGACATTCCCGAGGATGGGCTGGAGCTGACCATTTCCGCCGACGCCTCCGAGCGCGCGGCCCTCGCCGAGGCGGATGATCTCGTCGCGCTGGGCCGCCTCGAGGCGAAGCTGAAAGTGACGCGCGCGGGCCGCGGCGGCTTGCGCGTCGCCGGCGAGCTCATCGCCGATGTTCGCCAGACCTGCGTGGTGACGCTCGAGGAGTTCGACTCCCGCGTCGTCGAGCCCATCGACGTGTCCTTTGCGCCGGAGGCCGCCCCCGCCGCCCCGCCCGCGACGGAACGTATGTCCCGGCGCCGGCGCGAAGCGGAGCCCGAGGAGCCGAAAGAGCCGAGAGCGAGCCGGCACATCGCCGATCTCGACGAGGATGCGCCCGATCCGCTCGTCGATGGGCGAATCGATCTCGGCGCCATCGTCGCGGAATTTCTGGCGCTGGCGCTCGATCCCTATCCTCGCAAGCCCGGGGCGCTCTTTGCTCCGCCTGAAGAGAAGGTGGAGGAAGAGAAGCCGCCGGCGAAAGTCTCGCCCTTCGCCGGCCTGCGCGACGCGCTCGGCAAGGGGCACAGAAACTGAGCCCGGCTTTGCAAAAGCGTGATGGAGAGCCTGTAGATTCGGCGGCATGCGACGATGCGTCGAGACCGGCTCGCTCGTGGGAAGCTGGAGCGACGGCAGGAATTGCTCTTGCGCTGGCGCCGCGCAAATGGCAATTCGTCAGCCGCTGGCGCCTTGGGCCGGCGGCGAGCCCGGTCCGTGACGAGAAATCGCGAGGAACCGAGGGCAAAAGCGGGCCATAGCGGCTCCGCTTCGCCGCATCTTTCGCGCGTCCGGCGGCCCCGTGGGGCGGAGCGTTGCGGGCCGCGCGGACATTCGCAATTCGTATTCAGTTCGGGAGACGAGGCAGAATGGCGCAGCCCATTCGCATAGCGTTGGACGCCATGGGCGGCGATCATGGTCCGAAAGTCACCATAGCCGGCGCCGCCATCGCTCACGATCGTCATCCAGACAGCAGCTTCCTGCTGTTCGGCGACGAAGGGCAGATTCGCGCCGAGCTGGCCGCGCATCCGCGCCTCGCCCATGTCGCGACCGTCCGTCACTGCGACGTCGCCGTGCGCATGGACGACAAGCCCAGCCAGGCGCTGCGCTCCGGCCGCCGCGTCTCCTCCATGTGGCAGGCGATCGAGGCGGTGAAGAAAGGCGAGGCCGATGTCGCCATCTCCGCCGGCAACACCGGCGCGCTGATGGCGATGGCGAAGGTCTGCCTGCGCACAATGGCCAAGATCGAGCGTCCGGCGCTGGCCTGCCTATGGCCTGCCCCGACGGCGCGCGGCTACTCCATCGTGCTCGACGTCGGCGCCTCCATCGGCGCGGACGCGCGCCATCTCGTCGATCTCGCCGTCATGGGCGCGGCGATGGCGCGCTCGCTCTTCGACCTCGAGCGGCCGAGCGTCGGCCTGCTCAATGTCGGCGTCGAGGAGATCAAGGGCGTCGAGGAGGTCAAGACCGCCTCGCGTCTGCTGAAGGAGGCCGAGCTTCCCGATCTCGACTATCACGGCTTCGTCGAGGGCGACGAGATCGGCAAGGGCGTCGTCGATGTCGTCGTCGTCGAGGGCTTCTCCGGCAATATCGCGCTGAAGACCGCCGAGGGCACGGCGACTCAGATCACCAATTATCTGCGCGAGGCGATCGGGCGGAGCTGGCTCGCCAAGCTCGGCTATCTGCTGGCGCGCGGCGCCTTTCGCGAGCTGCGCGACAAGATCGACGTTCGCAACATCAATGGCGGCGTGTTTCTCGGCCTCGAGGGGATCGTCATCAAGAGCCATGGCGGCGCCGATGCGCTGGCCTTCGCCCGCGCGGTCGAGATCGGCTATGAGATGGCGCATCAAGGCCTGCTCTCCAAGATCCGCGACATGCTGGCCTCGAGCCGCCGCGACGACCAGGAAGCCGCTCAGTGACTCTTATCCAGCGCCCTCTGCGCTCTGTCGTCGTCGGCCTCGGCAGCTATCTGCCGAGCCGCATCCTCACCAATGAGGAGCTCGCCGCCACGGTCGACACCAGCGACGAATGGATCACGCAGCGCACCGGCATAAAGGAGCGTCACATCGCCGCGCCCGGCGAGACCACCTCCATGCTCGGCGAGAAAGCGGCGCGCGCCGCGCTGGCCGACGCCGGCCTCGGCCCGGAGGATATCGATCTCGTCATCGTCGGCACATCGACGCCCGACTATACTTTTCCTTCCACGGCGACGCAGATTCAGGCCGCGCTCGGCATGACGCACGGCGCCGCCTTCGATCTTCAGGCCGTGTGCTCGGGTTTCGTCTACGCGCTGACGACGGCGGAGAAGTTTCTTCGCTCCGGCTCGCACAAGCGTGCGCTCGTGATCGGCGCGGAGACATTCTCGCGCATTCTCGACTGGAAAGACCGCACGACCTGCGTGCTGTTCGGCGATGGCGCCGGCGCCATAGTGCTCGAGGCGCGCGAGAGCGAAGGCTCGCTCGCAGAGCGCGGCATATTGACGACGCATTTGCGCTCGGACGGACGCCATCGCGCGAAATTGCATGTCGATGGCGGCCCCTCCTCGACCGGAACGGTCGGCCATTTGCGCATGGAAGGTAAGGAAGTGTTCCGCTTCGCCGTCGGCATGGTGACGGATGTCGTGACGGACGCCTTCGCAGCGACTGGCTTCACGGCGGCCGATCTCTCCTGGTTCGTGCCGCATCAGGCCAATCGCCGCATCATCGACATGTCGGCGACGAAGCTCGGCATCGCGCCGGAAAAAGTCGTCGCCACAGTGCATTTGCACGGCAACACCTCGGCCGCCTCCATTCCCCTCGCATTGTCGGTCGCGCGCGACGACGGACGCATCAAGCGTGACGATCTCGTGATGCTCGAGGCGGTCGGCGGCGGTTTTACATGGGGTTCGGCGCTCATCCGCTGGTGAGGCGCCACGAAATCCCGGTCGTGAAACTGCAACCTGTGCTTGATTTCCTCCGTAGTTTCTGAAAAATAATCAAATTGAGTTTTTCGCTCCTCGCGATCGGGGTCTGCGGCGGCCTGTTGCGATCGTCCGCGACGAACCCTTCTCGCGCGAGAGTTGTCACAAGGCAGAAAAAAAAGTCGAGCTCGACGATGCTAGTTTCGTTTTGAATCGATAAGGCCGATCATGTCGCAAAATGTTTCAGAAAAAGCCCCGCCGGCAGTCGAAGACCTTTCCCGGGACGAAAACGTCATTTCCGAGACGCCAACCTCACAGGGACATCACACGGTGACGCGCGCCGATCTCGCAGACGCCGTGCATCGCCGCATCGGTCTCTCGCGCGCCGAGTCCGGCGAGTTCGTCGAAGCTGTGCTGTCCGAGATTTTCAACGCCATCGTCTCCGGCGATGATGTGAAGCTCTCCTCCTTCGGCTCCTTTCATATTCGCTCCAAAGGCGAGCGCGTCGGACGCAATCCCAAGACAGGCGCCTCGGCGCCGATCACCGCGCGCCGCGTCGTGATGTTCAAAGCGTCCAATGTGCTGCGAGGACGCATCAACGGACATCACGAGACAGAGGATTAGCGCTTTCCGATCGAGCGGCGCCGTTCGATCGGAATTTGCGTCCCCGGATCGTTTCGCTTGCCGAAGCCTCGATCCGCGACGTAGAAGCGCGCCATGAGCGAGCGAGCCAGAGACTCTGCGCAGACGTTCGGACGAGCGTCCATGCCCACCGCCGTCTGGGCGCTGGGCGTCACCTCGCTGTTCATGGATTTCTCCTCCGAGATGATCCATGCGCTGCTGCCGGTCTATCTCGCCGGAACGCTCGGCGTCGCCATCGCCGAAATCGGCTGGATCGAAGGCGCGGCGGAAGCGACGGCGCTCGCCGTGAAGGTGGTCTCGGGCCGCATCTCGGACATGATCGGCCGGCGCAAAGGGCTGGCGCTGTTCGGCTACGGCCTCGCCGCGGCGACCAAGCCGATCTTTCCGCTCGCCGGCGGCGCGACGGAGGTGATCGCCGCGCGCGTGCTCGACCGTGTGGGCAAAGGATTGCGCGGCGCGCCGCGCGATGCGCTGATCGCCGACGTCACAACGCCAGAGCAGCGCGGGGCCGCCTATGGCCTGCGCCAGACGCTCGATACGGTTGGCGCGGTCATCGGCCCGCTGGCGGCGATCGGCCTGATGCTGGCGACGCATGACGACACGCGCTTCGTCTTTTGGATCGCCTGCCTGCCGGCGCTGATCTGCGTGCTGGTTCTCGCAGTCTTCGTTCACGAGCCGGAGGAGACACGCCCGCCCGCTACGGGCCGCAAGGCGCTGCTCGCCGGATTTTCTGATTTGCCGCGCGCCTTTTGGCTCCTGCTCTCCTTCGGCGCCCTGCTCGCCGCGGCGCGAGTGGGCGAAGCGTTTCTCGTGCTGCGGGCGACGGGCGCCGGCTTGCGCATCGCCTTCGCGCCGCTGACGCTTGTCGCAATGTCCTTCGTCGCCATGCTAGCCGCCTATCCGGCCGGCAAGCTCGTCGATCGCTGGAGCGAGCGCCGGCTGCTCATCGCCGCGAGCGTGACGCTGGCGATCTCCGAGGCCGCGCTCGCGGCGTCGCAGGACCTCGCTTTCATCTTTGTCGGGATCGCGCTCTGGGGCCTACATATAGCGCTGGCGCAAGTGGCCTTCTCGGCTCTGGTCGCCCGCGCCGCGCCGGCGCATTTGCGCGCCACCGGCTTCGGCGTTTTTGGCCTCGCCAACGCCGTGGCGGTGATCGCCGGCAATGTCGCCTTCGGCGCGCTGGCCGAGGCGAGCGGCCAAGGCTTCGCCTATGGCTGCGCCGCCATCGCCGCGCTGGCGCCGCTGGCGCTTCTGCCGGCCATGTCGGGAGAGGACGAAGCGCGCCATGGCTAAAGCACGCCAGAGCTTCGTCTGCCAGAGCTGCGGGGCGGTGACGAACCGCTGGCAGGGCCGCTGCGAATCCTGCAACGAGTGGAACACGATCGTCGAGGAGAATGGCGGCGCCGGCGGCGCCTTCGGTCCGACGGCGCGCGTCGGGCGCGGCCGGCCTTTCGCGCTCGAGGCGCTGGCCGGCGACGCAAGCCCTGCCCCGCGCATCGCCACCGGAATTGAAGAATTCGACCGTGTGACCGGCGGCGGCTTCGTGCCCGGCTCAGTGGCGCTGCTCGGCGGCGAGCCGGGCATCGGCAAGTCGACGCTGCTGATCCAGGCCTGCGCGGCCCTCGCGCGGCGGGGCGAGCGCGTCATCTATATTTCCGGCGAAGAGGCCGCGGCGCAGGTGCGGCTGCGCGCCGAACGGCTCGGCCTTTCCGACGCCCCGGTCGAGCTCGCCGGCGCCACGCAGGTCGAGGATATTCTCGCCACCTGCTCCGCCGGCAAGCGCGCGGCGCTGATCGTCATCGATTCGATTCAGACCATGCATACGGAGGCGGCCGATTCGGCGCCCGGCACGGTGACGCAAGTGCGCGCCAGCGCCCAGGCGCTGCTGCGCCACGCCAAGCTCAGCGGCTCCACCGTGATTCTCGTCGGCCATGTCACCAAGGACGGCCAGGTCGCCGGCCCGCGCGTCGTCGAGCATATGGTCGACGCTGTGCTCTCCTTCGAGGGCGACAGCGCGCATCACTTCCGCATGCTGCGCGCCTCCAAGAACCGATTCGGCGCGACCGGTGAGATCGGCGTCTTCGAGATGACCGGCGCCGGCCTCGCCGAGGTCGCCAACCCCTCCGCCCTGTTTCTCGCCGGCCGCGACGCCGCTGCGCCGGGCGCCGCCGTGCTCGCCGGCATGGAGGGCCAGCGCCCCATGCTGGTGGAGATTCAGGCCCTGGTCGCGCCCACCTCGCTCGGCACGCCGCGCCGCGCCGTCGTCGGCTTCGATTCGAATCGGCTTTCGATGATACTCGCCGTGCTGGAAGCCCATGCCGGGCTGAAGCTCGGCATGCATGATGTCTATCTCAATGTCGCTGGCGGCCTGCGCGCCGATGAGCCGGCCGCCGATCTCGCCGCCGCAGCGGCGCTCGTCTCCTCGCTGACCGGCGCCACTCTGCCCGCCGAGCTGCTGTTTTTCGGCGAGATCGCGCTCTCCGGCGCGGTGCGGCCGGTCATTCACGCCGGCGCACGGCTGAAGGAGGCCGGCAAGCTCGGCTTTCGCCGCGCCGTGCTGCCGCAGGCGCAGCAGACGAGCGAAGACGACAAAGCGTCGGGTGTCGCTTTGTCGCATTGCGGCCATGTCGCCGCGCTGGTCGCCGACATTGCGAAAGATTCGGTCGGCGCGCGCGAGCGTGGACGTCCGCAGCGGCAGAGCTGACGCCGCCGGAAGGCTTTTTCGCGCGCCTGAACGACCGGCGCGGCTGCGCGAACCTCTTTCCACTCCACTCAGAATACGTAGTCACGGCCCTGACAAATAGGTGTTTTTACTTGTCTCCCTCAACAAACATCACAGGAATGACGACGTAGACGCAGAATAATCGGTGCAGCGCCCGGCGGGGATGGTTGCAGAAAATTAACCACGCGCAATAATGATTTCATTCAGCGAATCACGCGTTTTTCAAGTTTCCACGAGGCCGACCAATGCAATCTCGGGAATTTGCGGAGACGAGCAGAGAAATCGCCCGCTGGAGTGAACCATTAGTCGCGGATCGAATATTCAGTGTCTACGAGGCCTGGTTTCGAGGACGTCGACAGATGTGGGACGCTCTGGGACGGCAGCATTGCCGCATGTGGCGCAGCCTGCTCGAGGGCGAGCCGCTCATGGCGCGCGACGCCCGCAACGATCTCGTTCTGCTCGCGCGCCGCGCCAATATAGAAGAGCGCTCGCTCGAGGCCATAGACGAGACGGTGATGGACGAGCTCTTCCGCGTTATCTTGCGCCGCTGGCAGGGCCGCGACGAGGCCCGCCTGCACGGCATGGCGCTGATGATCGCCGCCTCCACCCTGGGAGAGATTCGCCGCGCCGCCTGAGCGCCCATGCGGCCGCCCCGCTTCCTCCGCACGCCGCCTGCGCCGCGCCTCTCGCGGCCATGCCGCCCGCGCCCGCGCTTCTCGCAAATGCCGCAATCGCGGGGTTTGTAGCGCCTGTTCGCGCGCGCTTGTGGACAAACAGCGCCGCCTGCGCCGGGACGTGACGAATTTGGGCCGCTCCCTTATACTCTGCGCCGAGATTCCGACGGCGATGACGAACGCGCCGGCCTCGAGCTTCAGCTGCGCCTTTCGGAGCGCGGCCCGAGCGCCGAGCGCGACCCAAGGGATTCACGTTAGAGCGCCCGACCGCGCTCTAGAGCAGACGAAACACGAGAGGCCTTGCAC
This sequence comes from Methylosinus sp. R-45379, assembly GCF_001644125.1. Lineage (NCBI taxonomy): Bacteria > Pseudomonadati > Pseudomonadota > Alphaproteobacteria > Hyphomicrobiales > Methylocystaceae > Methylosinus > Methylosinus sp. R-45379. The sequence continues at coordinate 59,649 of NZ_LUUM01000002.1, read as the reverse complement.
ATGCCGTCCTATCTCGATCTCGCCGTCACCATAGTGGTGCTGGTCTCGGGCCTGCTCGCGCTGCTGCGCGGCTTCACGCGCGAGGTGCTGGCCATTTTGTCCTGGGTGGCGGCCGCAGCGGCGGCCTACTACTTGCATCCGTTGCTCGTGCCTTATGTGAAACCCTATGTGCCGAAGGATAATATCGCCCTGCTGGCGGCGGCGGCGGTCGTGTTCTTCGCAACGCTGGTGGTCGTGTCCTTGTTCACCGTGAAGCTCTCGGACGTCATTCTCGACTCCAAGATCGGCGCGCTGGACCGCACGCTGGGCTTCCTCTTCGGCGCGGCGCGCGGCTTGCTGCTCGCCGTGGTGGCCTTCCTGTTCTATGCTTGGCTGGTGCCGGACGCGAGCCAGCCGGAGTGGATCAAGAACGCCCGCACCAAGCCGGTGCTGCAGGCCTCCGGCGACAAGCTGCGGGAATATCTGCCCGACGACATCGAGGGGTTGGTCGCCAAGATCAAGACGAAGAAGGGCGTCGGCGCGGAAGAGCCGCCGGCCGAGTCCGACGGCGACGCCGGCAAGAGCGACGCCGAGACTGCGCCCGAAAAGCGCGGCGATCTTACAAATCATCCGTCCGTCGCCACATATGGCGCGAACGAGCAACAGAAACTGGACGCCCTCGTCTCCGGGCGAAAAGCGCGCTGAGCGTGGGCGAGTGGGCGAGACGCCCGAGGAGAGAAGCGAATGAGCGGTTCGGACTTGGACGGCGGCGGCGGGCGTCCTTCCATGTCGGACGATGATCTCGACGGCGACCGGCTCCGCGAATATTGCGGGGTCTTCGGCATATTCGATCATCCCGAGGCGACGGTTCTGACCGCGCTCGGACTGCATGCGCTGCAGCATCGCGGACAGGAGGCGGCGGGCATCGTCGCCTTCGATGGCAAGCGCTTCAACTCGGAGCGCCGCCTCGGCCTCGTCGGCGATCATTTCTCGCATGAGAGCACGATCAAGCGCCTGCCAGGCAATTCGGCGATCGGCCATGTCCGCTACGCCACGACCGGCGAGACGATCCTGCGCAATGTGCAGCCGCTGTTCGCCGAGCTCAACACGGGCGGCTTCGCCATCGGCCACAATGGCAATCTCACCAACGCCCATACGCTGCGCCGCGATCTGATCGAGGAAGGCGCGATCTTCCAATCGACCTCCGACACAGAGGTGATTCTCCATCTCGTGGCGCGCAGCCGCAAGACGCGGCTGGTCGAGCGTTTCATCGAGGCGCTGCGCTCCATAGAGGGCGCCTATGCGCTGGTGGTGCTGTCCAACAAGAAGCTGATCGGCGCGCGCGATCCGCTCGGCATTCGCCCGCTCGTCATCGGCGAGCTGGACGGCAAATATATTCTCGCCTCGGAGACCTGCGCGCTGGACATCATCGGCGCGCGCTTCGTCCGCGACGTCGAGAATGGCGAGGTCGTCATCATCTCGGAGGAAGGGCTGGAGAGCGTCAAGCCTTTCCCGCCGCAGGCGATGCGTCCCTGCATCTTCGAATACATTTATTTCGCGCGTCCCGATTCCATCGTCCACGGCCGGCCCGTCTATGAGGTGCGCAAGGCTATGGGCGCGGAGCTCGCCCGCGAGCGGAGGATCGAGGCGGATGTCGTCGTGCCCGTGCCGGATTCCGGCGTGCCGGCGGCGCTCGGCTATGCGCGCGAGTCGGGCATTCCCTTCGAGCTCGGCATCATCCGCAATCATTATGTCGGCCGCACATTCATTCAGCCGACGCAGACCGTGCGCGAGATCGGCGTGCGCCTGAAGCACAGCGCCAATCGCTCCGTCGTCTCCGGCAAGCGCGTGATCCTGATCGACGATTCGATCGTGCGCGGCACCACCTCGGTGAAGATCGTGCAGATGATGCGCGACGCCGGCGCGCGTGAGGTGCATTTCCTCATCTCCTCGCCGCCGATCACCAATCCCGATTATTACGGGATCGACACGCCGCAGAAGGAGAAGCTGCTCGCCGCGACGCATACGCTCGAGGAGATGCGGCAATATATCGGCTCGGACAGCCTGGCCTTTCTGTCGATCAACGGCATCTACCGCGCCATGGGCGAGGAGAAGCGCGATCCCGTGCGGCCGCAATTCACCGACCATTGCTTCACGGGCGACTATCCGACGACGCTCACCGATGTGACGGAGGAGCGCGTGAGGACGCAGCTGTCGCTGCTGGCGGAGGCGAGCTGAGCGCATAGATTGCCGGAATTGCGCTGGCGACGAGCGCGCGGCTCGTCACGCGCGATTTCGCGGATCTCGACTCAGAGATGACGAATCCTCGGAGCGAATGCGCGCCTGCGGCGGCGCAAATCGCCGCCCCCGAAATTCGGGGGCGGCGCAGCCGATTATTCACCAGCTGTATTTCAGCCCGCCCTTGCCGCCATAGCTGCGCGTCAGATCCGAAAACTCGCCCTGGAAATCCACGAAGAGCGCGAGCCGATCTTCGAGATAGAGCTGCGCGCCGGCCTTGATCTGCGCGAGATTATAGGCCTCCCGCGGACCGAAGACGGAAAAGCTCGCCCCCGGCAGCGCGACCAGCGTATTGGTCATGCGTCGCTGCGGGAAGAACTCATGCACCCAAGCGACGCTGCCCGTGGGCGTGACGCGCCAGCCATTGTCGAGGCGGAAGCTGTCGGAGAAACGCAGGCCGAGGAAGGTCGGCAGCGAGGTCGTCGATTGGCCTCTATTCGTCAGCGCCAGCGGGCTCGCCGGATTGAGGCCCTTCTCGGTGAAGGCGTCGGATTCGTAGAAGGCGACCTCCGCCGCGGCGAAGGGCGTCAGCTTCATGCGGCCTATGTCATAGCCATGGCCGATCTCGCCACGCGTGCGATATTCGCGCGAGGAGAAATCCGCCGTGAGCTTGTCATAGGGCAGGAAGCCGAAGCCGCCGGCCGTGCGCGTCGTCGAATTCTGGAAGACGCTGAAAGTCTCGCTCAATTCGACATAGGAACGGCCGAAGAGACGGCTCGTATAGACGCCGCCGTGGAAAGCGGTGATCTCGCCGCTGCTCTGCTGCGACGCGACGGAGAAGTTCGATGAGCTGCCGCCCGCCGCGACGCCGATGAGCCAATCGGGATCGATCTGATAATCGAGGCCGATGATTCCGCCATAATAATTGGCCTTGGCGGAAGGCGCGCCGAGGCCGGCGTCCGCCGAGGTGTCCACCGCGCCGCCGAAGAAGGAGCCCCAGGCGCGCCAGGTGCGGGTGAAGGCCGGCGGGCTCTTCACGACGATGGGGCCTTTGCGCGATTCGAGCTTCGTATAGTTGAGCGCGCCGGCGACGCTCTCGCGCGAGGTGATTCCGGTGACGTCGCTCATCTCGCCGGAGCGCCAGAAGGCGGCCTGATCGGCGATCGCCGAGCTCGCCAGCGCGCCGACATGGATCGCGGTCGATTGCGCGCCCGCGAGGCCGGCGCCGCTCAGCGTGTCGAAGCTCGCTTGCGCGCCCTGCGCCGTCTGCAGATAGAGCGTGTTGAACAGGCTCGCGCCCGCTGCGCCATAGGGGCCAATGCTCGCCGCCGTCAGCGCATTGGCCACGGCGCGCTGATTGGCGCTCGCCGCCACCGCGCCGAAGGCGAGATCATTGCGGTTCAAGCTCAGATAGACATTATTCGCGTCATAGCCGAGCCGCGGCGTCAGAAAGGCGAGATTGGTTCCAACGCTGGCGAAGCTCCCCGTAACGCCGCCCTGGGCGTTGAGGATGGTGTAGGCCGTGCTCGGCAGATAGAGGCCGGAGCCGGCGAGAACATTCACCGAGCCGTTGAGCGCGGCCGTCCCCGTGACATTGGTCCGATCCGCGAGCAGCGGCGTCGCGCGCACCGAATAGATCGAGCCCGGCTGGAAGGCGAGCGCGCCTTTGACGGTCAGCGTCCCGATCGTGTCCACAGCGCCGGGCGCGAGCGTTCCGCCCGAATTCACCGTCACATTGCCGACCGTGCCGGCGCCGGCGAGCGTGCCGCCCGCATTCACCGTGCTCGCCGAGACGATCGAGCCGGCGACTTCCAGCGTGCCGCCATTGACGATGGTCGGCCCCGTGTAAGTGTCCGCTCCGGTGAGCGTCAGACGGCCGGTTCCATTCAATGTGAGGCCGCCCACGCCGGAAATATCGTTGTTCCACGAATCCTGAGCGTTGAAGCCGCCGAGCGCCGCATTCATCGTCACGGAGACCTGCGAGCCGAAGGAGCCATAGCCATCCGCGGCGGCGAAAAGATTGAGCCGCGCATAGCCCGAGCCGTCGTCGAGCGGCTGGCCGGAAGCGAGCTCCGTCGTCGCCAGCACGTCGCGCAGCTGCGCGGTGGTGAGATAGGGAAAGCGGCTGGCGATCAGCACTTCCGCGCCGACGGGAACGACCGGCGCGAGATTGGTGGCGCCGACCGGCGAGAGGCCATAGGTCAGCCAATAGGTGTAATTGGCCTTGTCGGTCGAGATGCTGCTGAAGCGATCCGTCGCCGATGTCGTCGCGCAAGCGGCGACGCCGCCCGAGCATGTGCTCAGCAGCGCGCGAAGATCGCTCTGCGCGGCGGCAAAGAGAGCCGGGAAGTCGCTGGTCGTGGTGATGGTTCCGCCGAGCAGCCCCGGCACGGTCCGATTGGCGTAATCGGGATTGCCGTTCAATATCTGCACCAGATCATAATAGGTCTGGATGCGCGCGCCGATGACGTCCAGCGGATAATGCGCGCCGAGCACGATGCGGCTGTTGCCGAATTCGGCTCCGCGCGTGATGAGCTGCTGATAGCGCTCGGGAACCATGATCGCGAGCAGCAGGCTCGAGGTGAAGCCATAGGTGGAGTGGCCGCTCGGGAAGGAGGCGTTGCTCTTCAGCGTCGGAATGACGGCCTTGGCCGTATCCGTGCTGACGCCGAAATAGTCATTGGCGACGAAGGTCTGAATCTGCGTCGGCGCCACCTGCGCCGGACGGCTGTCGCCCACGGTGTTGGCGTTGGCGGGCAGCGGATTATAGGCCTTGTCATAGACATTGAACTGGCCGCCGGCCGGCAGCGAGACGCCGACCGCCTGATGCGCCGGATTGCCATCCGTGCTGCCATTGGCGAAATAATTCTTGGTGAAGGCCGAGTCGCCCGCCGTGATCAGCGTGTTGATCTGGGTGAAGAGGCTGGAGAAATTCGTCGACAGGCTCGTCGCGGTGAAATTGGCCGCGACGGAGTCCTTGGTCGCGAAAACGGCGAAAAGCTTGGAGCCGAGGCCGTCCGCCACCGACATGCCATTCTGCATGGAGCCGACGAGCGAGGCGATCGTATTGTCGGAAATCGCCTGCGCCCGCACTGCCGCGGAAGAATTATTGTTGATGCTGATCGCGGTGGCGAGATTTTGATTCAGAACAGTGACGCCCGCCGGCGTGTTGCCGAGAAGGCTGAAGCCGGAGAGCAGATTGGCATTGGCGATATTGGTCGCCGATTGCGCCATGGCGGCATTAGGCGCAATGCCGAAGGCGCCGGCGAACGCCGCCGAGGCCAAGAGACGTCGTTTCATTTTTGCGGCTCTCCTCATGAACTTAGCTGGAACTTTGCTGTTCGCTTGCCCCTATTGCTCCTTCGTGTATGCCTGATGACATCGCGGCCGAGACACCGCGGCCCCGCTCTTGCTTCGCACGCGATCGGAAAGGCCCTCGATGACGCCCGAAGCAGACGACAAACGCCTCTACGCCCCCGCCGCCGCGCGCAATCGCGGACCGATCCTCGACGTGCTGCGCGAGGAGCTGCCTGCGGAAGGGCTCGTGCTGGAGATCGCCAGTGGCACGGGCGAGCATTCCGCGCATTTCGCGGCGCATCTGCCGGGCCTCGTGTTTCAGCCCACGGACCGCGACGAAAGAGCGCGGGAGAGCGTCGCCGCCTGGGTCGCAGCGATGGGGCTTCCCAATCTCCGCGCGCCGCTCGCGCTGGATGCGACTCAGCAGCCTTGGCCGGTCACGCAGGCGGATGCGATCGTCTGCATCAACATGATCCATATCTCGCCTTGGGCGTCGACGGAGAGCCTCTTCGCCACGGCGGCGGCGATGCTGCCGGAGGGCGCGCCAGTCTGCCTCTACGGCCCCTATAAGCGCGGCGGCGCCCATACCGCGCCGAGCAATGAGGAGTTCGACGCCAGCCTGCGCGCCAACAATCCCGCCTGGGGCGTGCGCGACATAGAGACGGTGATCGCCTGCGCGCAGAAAAACGGGTTTTCCGAGCCGCGCATCGTGGAGATGCCGGCCAATAATCTGACCCTCGTGTTTCGCCTGCTCCGTGCTAGATAGGCGCTCATGACAGCGCCCGCCCGCGAGCTGATGACGATAGCGGACTTCCTCGCCTGGTCGGAACGGCATGAGGAAGGCCGTTATGAGCTCGTCGATGGCGAGATCGTCCCCATGCCGCGCGAGCCGTCGGAGCAAGTGGCGGCCAAGGGCAAGATCTGGCGCGCCATCGCCGAGGCTCTGGCCCGCGCCGGCGCGCCGTGCGAGGCCTATGTCGGCGGCCTGGGCGTCGCAGTGGATGCGCAAAATGTCTATGAGCCCGACATTCTGGTGAATTGCGGCGCTCCCGTCGCAACGGAAGACATGCTCGCCCCCGCCCCTATCGTCGTCGTCACGGTTCTCGGCCCCTCCTCCGATACGAACGACGAGAGCGTGAAGCGGGAGGGCTATTTCCGTGTGGCGAGCCTCGCCCATTATCTCATCGTCGATCTCGCCCGCCGCGCCGTGACGCATTGCCGCCGTGACGGCGCGGCGGCGTCGCGAGAAGAGACCGTGACCGAAGGGTCGATCCGGCTCGACCCGCCGGGCCTCGACCTCGCGCTGAAGGATATTTTCGCATGACTCTGGAAGGCCGCGTCGCCCTCGTCACCGGCGCCTCGCGCGGCATAGGCCGCGCGCTCGCCGTCGCTCTCGCGCGCGAGGGCGCGCATGTCGTCGCGCTGGCGCGCGGGCAAGGCGCGCTCGAATTCCTCTATGACGAGATCGTCGGCTTCGGCGGTCAGGCGACCATCGTCCCGCTCGACGTCACCGAATTCGACAATCTCGACCGGCTCGGCGCCTGCATTCACGAGCGCTGGAAGAAGCTCGACATTCTAGTCGGCAACGCCGGCCTGCTCGGCCCGGTGACGCCGCTTCCGCATGTCGATCCGCCGCAATGGAGCCGTCTCTTCGACGTGAATGTCACCGCCAATTGGCGGCTCATTCGCGCGATGGATGTTCTCTTGCGCTCGTCCGATGCGGGACGCGCGGTGTTCGTCACCTCCGGCGCGGCGCATCGCATCAAGCCCTATTGGGGGCCTTACGCCGTCACCAAAGCGGCGCTGAACGCGCTCGGCCGCACTTACGCCGCCGAGACGCAGAACACCTCACAAGTGAAGGTGATGCTGGCCAACCCCGGCCCGCTGCGCACGCAGATGCGCGCCGCCGCAATGCCGGGCGAAGATCCGATGACGCTGCGCACGCCCGAGGAATTGGCGCCCAAGCTCGTCGCTCTGTGCCGCCCGGATTGGACCGAGACAGGCAAGCTCTACGACTTTCCGACCGACAGCATCATCGATTTCGCGTGAGCGCCCGAAAGGCGCCCACGCCACTCCGCCTCACCCTCAGCGGTGATGGTAATGATGATGATGATGATGATGATGGTGGTGGTGATGATGGCGGTGGCAGAAATGGCCGTGATGGCGGCCGTGGCGACCGACCGGCTCCGGCGCGTAGCGCAGGCTGAGATGGCCGACGCCAGCCGAGAGAATGAGACCCGTATTCGCCTCGACCGAAATCGGCTGCAGCGTCACAGTGTCATTGGAGCCGCCGACGAGAACCGAGCCGCCGCCGCCGACGCCGAGCGCGAAAGAGCCATGCGCGCCGACATAATCGCCGGCGAGAGCGCCCGGACCCGTGGCGCCGCTCGCCGCCACAACGCCCCAGGCGAGCTCGCCCGGACCGCCGACGCCGATCACCGCGCCGACATTGGTGACGCTGCCGACATAATGGACCGGCGGCGCGCCGCTCTCATCTTCGAAAAGACAATCGACCGTGCGCTCCTCGACGACGATGGCGACCTTGTCGCCGGAGAGCTTGCACTCCAGCACGCCGGCGCGGCCATGCGCCGAGGCGGAGACCGGCGCGAGCGTCGCCAACAGAGCCGCGACGCCGACCGGAGCCGCCGCCAAACGAAACAGAGACTTGAGATAAGCCGTCATAGTCACCTCCCCATTGTCGCCGCGCCCCCCGCCCTCTGCGGGAAAACATGCGCGGCGCTTTCGAAAGCCCGTCTTGTGCTTCGCCGTCACATAAGGACAGAGAAGGCCCTCTGAAAGTGCGTCCCCGCACAGGGCCGCGCTCGCCCTTGCAGCGCGGGCTTTTTCATCCGATCTTAGCGGCCGGGGCGGGAGCGATCGGAGAGGAAAAACAAGCGTGTCGCAGGCACTTCCCGTCGTGATCGAGCGGCCGATGACGGAGGCCGACCGCGCCGCTCTGCAAGCGGCGGTCGAAATTCTGGAGCGCGAGAGCTTCGCCGAACGGCTCACCGCGCTGGCCGGACGGCAGATCGGCTTCGCCGGCCGCATCATTCCGACGGCGCTGCAGGAAGTGGCCGCGAGCGCGACCCGCCGCGGCATCAAATCGGCCCTACGCGTCGCGATCTCGAGCCTCGATCCCGCCGCCCCGGCGCGCGACGCCTCGCGGCTGCATCTGCGCCTCGCCGCGGCGAGCGGCGCCATCGGCGGCGCCATCGGCCTCGCCAGCCTGCCGATCGAGCTGCCGGTCTCCACCGTGATCATGCTGCGCTCGATCGCCGACATCGCCCGCAGCGAGGGCGAGGACCTCGCCGATCCAGAGTCGACGATCGCCTGCCTGCAGGTCTTCGCGCTCGGCGGCCATGCGGAGGAAGGCAATATCCTAGAGGGCGGCTATCTCGCCATTCGCGGCCTGCTCGCCAAAACGGTGAGCGACGCCGCGCATTATGTCGCCGCGACCGCGGTCGCCGACGAGACGGCGCCGGTGCTGGCGCGGCTCATCGCGCAAATTTCGACGCGCTTCGGCGTCGTCGTCTCGCAAAAGGCCGCGGCGCAAGCGGCGCCCATACTCGGCGCTCTCGGCGGGGCGGCGGTCAATATCGCCTTCACACGGCATTTCCAATCACTGGCGCGCGGCCATTTCACCGTGCGGCGATTGGAGCGCGCCTATGGCCGCGAGATCGTCTTCGGCGAATATGCGCGAATGGCCGGACGCGCGGCGTCCGCTTGATCGGCGAGTAGCGAATAGCGAGTAGAGCTTCTTACTATTCGCTATTCGCTATTCGCTATTCGCTACTTCGCCACCTCGACCGGATGCAGCGCGCGCCAGAGATTTTCCACCTGGCTCAACGTGCCGATATTGGCCTCGTTCTCCTCGAGCAAAATAGCGTCGGCTTCTTCCGCGCTGGCGCGCAGCTCGGCGAGATCGGCCGGCCGCCGCTCGCCATTGCCGGTCTCGCCGGGCGCGGTGTGATAGCGGACGAGATCGAAGTCATCATTGGCGAGCCGCATGGAGAACCAATAATCGATCTGCGGCGGACAAGGCGCCGCGGCGAGCGAGACGATGATCTCGCGCACGAAGCTGCCGCCGAGCGCGAGCAGCTTTGGCGCGCGCGCGCATTGCGCCTTCGCGTCGGGCGCGCGCAGAATGGTCGCGACGGGATAATGCGGATCCGGCCAGAGAAGATTGAGCAGATCGAGCAGATCGCGATCCGTTCCCAAAGCGACATTGTCGCGACGCCAGTCGAAATCGAAGCGGCCGAGGCCTGCGTCCGCGCCGATGAGTTGCGTCGCCTCGCGCGTCGCCAGCGCCGCGCCGAGCAGATTCCAATGCGTGCCGCCACGCGGGAAAAAGTCGATGTCGAAATCCTTTTTGCGCGCATCGAGCAGCGCCGACGAATCGACGAAGCGCAGCCCGCGCGCCTCTAGCGCCGCGCGATAGGGCGCGAGCTTGTCGATGGTTCCACGCGCCTGCGCAGGACATTTCATTCCGGCGGGAAAATATTGCGGATATTGCGAAGCCTTGGACGGCGAGATCACATAGGCGAAGCCTTTTCCGCGCGCATGGGCGGCGGCCTCGTTCTCGGCGACGCGCTGCGCCCAGCGCGTCAGCGTCGCCTCGCTCGGCGGCGCGCCGCGGCGGCAGAATTCGTCGATATAGAAACGCTCGAACAATTGCCCGTCGCGCCCGATGACGAGGCCCGGCGCCCCCGAGGCGCCGAACAGCGAATAGAGCAGCTGATTGCGCGCGCGCACGGCGAAGGGAAACACCGGCAGCGATTGCGCGAGATTGTCCGAGAAGCTCTTCTGCGTCTCGCCGGAGAGGATTTTCGCGAGCGAAACCTCCGTCGGCGCCGGCTTGGCGACGCCGGCGAGCGGATTTGCGCTGCGCAGCCGCAATTTCGGATAGTCGCGCTCGACCGCGTAATTCCAAAGGCTCGCGAGAAAGAAGAATAGGACGGCGCCGGCGGCGGCGTAGATGGGCGAGCGATGCAGAAGCGTGCGGCGCATCGTCAGAACCGGAAATAGATGAAGGGCTTGAACGGATCGGCGAGCCCCTTGCCAACGGCGCAGACAAAGAGCAGCGCGAGAAAAGCGTTGAGCGCAAAGGCGTGACGCTGCGCCAGCAGGCTCGAGGAGAGCCTGTCGCCGAAGGAGAGATAGAGCCGCTGCGAAACACAGATCGCCGCCGCCATGGCGAGCGCGACGAAATGATAGGCGGGAATAGCGATCGGCTCGGCGCCGCCCGCGAAAGGCCGCGCCATTGCGAGGTAGAAGGCGCCCGCCTGCTCGAGGGAAGAAGCGCGAAACACGGTCCAGCCGATCGTCACCACGACGAACGTCAGAAGATTGGCGAGGAAGACCGGGCGGCGCTTCAGCCAATCGAGCAGGAACAGCCGATCGAGCACCAGGAAGAGGCCGTTATAGGCGCCCCAGGCGACATAGGTCCAAGCCGCGCCGTGCCACAGGCCCGAGGCGAGGAAGCAGAGCCAGAGATTGACCTGCGTGCGCGTTTCGCCGCGCCGATTGCCGCCGAGCGGAATGTAGAGATAGTCGCGAATCCAGGAGGTGAGCGACATGTGCCAGCGGCGCCAGAATTCGCTGACGCTCGCCGCCACATAGGGCATGTCGAAATTCTCCTGCAGCCGAAAGCCGAACATGCGCGCGAGGCCGATCGCCATGTCGGAATAGCCGGAGAAATCGAAATAGATCTGGAAGGTGAAGAACAGCACGCCAGCCCATGCGTCGAGAAAGCCGATGCGCGACGCGTCTTGCGAGAAGACGAGATCGGCGCCGCCGGCGAGCGTGTCGGCGATGAGCAGCTTCTTGCCGACGCCGAGCATGAAGCGCGAGAAGCCCTCAGTGAAATCCTCGCTCGTCGCATGGCGGAATCGCGCCAATTGCTCGGCGATATCGTGATATTTCACGATCGGCCCGGCGAGGAGCTTGGGAAAGAAGAACACATAGAAAGCGTAGAGCGAGAGGCTCTGCGCCGGCGCGGTGGCGCCGCGATGCACATCGACGAGAAAGGTGATCTTCTCGAAGACGATAAAGGAGACGCCGATCGGCAGAGCGACCGACGCGAAGGCGAGCCCCGGCATGGTGAGCGCGCGTAAGATCACGTCGAGATTGGCGACGAGGAAGCCCGCATATTTGAAATAGACGAGCAGGCCGAGATTGGCGGAGACGCCGAGCGCGAGCCAGAGCTTGCGTGATTTATGCTCGGGCGGAAGCGCTGCTATGCGGCGCGCGATGAAGACATCGGCGAAAGCGGAGCCGAGCACGACAAAGACGAAGAGCGGCTCGCTCCAGGCGTAGAAGAAAAGGCTCGCCGCGAGCAGAATGGCGAGGCGCGCGCCGCGATTGCCGCCCACGAGCAGATAAAGGCCATAGACGGCGGGAGCGAAGAGAAACAGGAACAGCGGTTCGTAAAAGAGCATCCTCTCGTCCGCGGCCCTTTCCCTCGATGACGACTGCGTCTTAGCAGAGTGGCGGGGCGCGAACAATCCATCGCCCTAATGCCGAGCTCACGCTCGCTTCGTGACTTAAGCCACATCGGCGTCGCGCCCCCTCCTCCTAGGATCGAAACAGCTCGGCGAGATTTGGCCGAGGATTTCGAAGGAGAGGACCATGCCGCGGGGGATTGCCGACGTCGTTTCAGAACATTCGCTCACCAACAAGGGTCTGGCGACGATGATGCACATCGTCTTCGCAATGTGGCAGTCCGGCTACGAGCCCGAAGATTATAAGACGCTGCTCGACCGGCAGGATCGCGAGATGCAGGGCCGCCTGCGGCGCGCCATTGCCGGCGGCCTCGTGGAGCTGAATGCGGCGATCGAGCTATTGGACGGCGCGGAAGGGCTGGTCGCCCTATTCGCCAAGCATTCCTCCGGCACGATCTACAGCGCTCTGCTGAATGATCTGCAGCAGGAAAAGGCGAAGCGAGAACAGGCGGCGGTGACGATACAGCGCGCCTTCCGCAGCCACCAGGTCGCTCAGCGCCAGCAGAGCCTCGGCGTCAGCGGGGTCATGGCTTGCACGGCGCGGCAGATTCCGATCGCCGAGCTGACCGCCGTCGAGAAGCGGCTCGTGGGAATCCTGCAGCAGCTGCATCAGGAGGCGAATGAGGCCGCGACAAATGCGGCCGACAAGAAAATCGGCGAGAGAAACCGCGCCGCGAAGGCTGCGGTGAGAGCGGAAAAGGACGTCGAAACCTATTTCAAAACGCTCGAGCAGCGCGTCCAGCGCCGCATCCTCGAGAAAAACGCCGTCGCCGTGTTTTCGACGGCGCTGCCGCAGACGAAAACCCATCAGATCGCTCTTTTCAACGCCGCACATGCGGAGCCGTTCAACGCATCGAGCTTCCTCCTCGCGGTCGACAGCTTCTTCTCCTATCGAACGACCGGCGTCGATGCGCTCGCCTGCAGGGCCTATGCGGATCATTGGCTCGCTATGCTGCCGAAATGGAAGATGTTGGAAGACACCGCCAAGCGCAAAGCCTATGCGAAGCTCTGGTGCTGCGAGGCCGACAAAGCGGCGAAGCTCGTCAAGATTCCCTCCGCCCATTTGGACGTGCTGTTCAAGCAGACGACTATTCCGGCTTCCACGATATTGACGGCCTGCGAGCCGTTCTGGGAAAATCTGCACCGGCTCAAGGTCGAGAAAATCATCGGCATCGTCTCGAGGTGCCAATCGAACGGCGTGGGCGTTGCGCCGCTGCAGGTCTTTCAGTTCATGGCGGATCATTGGAGCGAGAGCGAGCTTCCGAAATTCATCGCCCGCAACAGCGAGTTCGCCGTTTGGGCCGTCAAATATCAGACGAGCTGGCCCTGGACGTTTCTGAAAAAGTTCAAATTCGAGACTCTATCGACCGCCAATGATGGCAAGCAGTTTCCCAATGGATTTCATCCGCGCTTCAGGACCTACGCCCTCCACCACTTTATGACGCGCCACACCTACGCTTGTTTCGACCCGAAAAAATACAAGGAGGCGCCGCTCGCCGAGCGCACTGGGTTCTTCGACGAGGGAGCCACGCTACAAAGTGTCGGCCTGCTGTTGCAGAACGTCATCGGAACCGTCGATGTCGGCAGTCAGCCCGGCGGACGACGCTACATAAACTTAAATCAAGAGCGCTATTGCTTCGGTTACAGCGGCGCGCATGTGAACCAATTCTACCGATGCACCGAAGGCGAAACGACTTGGACGAGAGAGCAGCTGCTCCAGCTCTGCAGCATTCTCGATCCGCCGGCGGAGATGGCGGTGAGCATCGGCTGAGCGGCCTCGGCAGGCGCGAGCGGTGACGCGCGGCTGGCGCTTCGCCCGCGGGGCGCTATCTGCCTCCGCGACGCTCGCCCACCGGAGGCCGGGATGGATCTCGACTATCTCGTCTCGGCCTTTGTGACGCTGCTCGTCGTCGTCGAGCCGCTCGGCCTCGCGCCCGTCTTCGTCGCCGCGACCTCCGGCCTCGAAGCGCGGACCAAACGCGCAATCGCCTTTCGCGCCAGTGTTTATGCGCTCGCGATTCTGGCGGGCTCGGCGCTGATCGGCCAGCGCCTGCTCGGGGCCATGGGCATTTCCATTCCGGCCTTCCGCATCGCCGGCGGATTTCTTTTGTTTTCGATCGCCTCCGAAATGGTCTTCGGCGTGCGCATACAGCGCGACTCCAAGGCGGCGGAAAAAGCGCTCGCCGAGCATGTGCACAATATCGCCGCCTATCCGCTGGCCATTCCGCTGATGGCCGGCCCCGGCGCGATCACCGCGACCGTGCTGCTGGCCAGCGACGCGCATGGCAGCGTGACGCTGATCGCGACGCTGATCACGGTCATCGCCGCCATCATGACGATTTGCTTGGTCTTCTGCCTGATCGCGGGAGAGGTGGCGCAATTCTTCGGCACGGCGGCCAATGTCGTGCTCACGCGCTTGCTGGGCGTTCTGCTCGCCGCCCTCGCCGTGCAATTCGTCGCCGATGGCGCGCGGGCGTTTCTGCAGGGGTGAGCGGCGACGCGATCTCTCGGGATCGCGTCGCCGTGTCGCGTCAATGGTGGACGTTCGCCCAGATCTTGCGCTTGGTGAAATACACCAGGAAGGACAGGACGATCAGGAAGCCGACCACCTTCAGGCCGATCGACTTGCGCTCCTCGAGATGCGGCTCGGCGGCCCACATCAGGAAAGCGCTGACATCCTTCGCATATTGGGCCGTCGTCTGCGGCGTTCCATCGTCATAGGTCACGGCGCCGTCCGAGAGTGGCGGCGGCATGCCGGTGCGGCGGCCGGGCATGTAGAGGTTGTAATATTGGCCGGGCGCCAGCTCGACGCCCTGCGGCGCATCCACATAGCCGGTGAGCAGAGCGACGATATAATCGACGCCATGCTCCTGATAGGAGAAGCCGGGCAAAGCGTCGGCGAGGAACAGCGGGAAGCCGCGCGAATAGCCGCGCGCCTTGGCGAGAACCGACATGTCCGGCGGATAGGCGCCGTTGAGCGCCGCCCGCGCCGCCTGCTCATTGGGGAAAGGCGGCGGGACGCGGTCGCTGAGCCGGCCGGGGCGCTCGTAATAATCGCCGGCGTCGTTGGGGCCGTCCTTGATCTTATAGCTCTCGGCCAGCGCCTTGGCCTCCGCCTCGGAGATCTCCGGCCCGCCCTTCTCGGCGAAATTGCGGAAGGCGAGCCGCGAGATCGAGTGGCAGCTCGCGCAGACCTCCTTATAGACCTTGTAGCCGCGGCGCAGCTGCGCATTTTCGTAATGGCCGAAGGCGCCGGCGAAGCTCCATTCCTGCCGCGGCGGCTTGGGCTGCGAATGCGCGCCGCCCTCCTCGGCCAGAGCGGCGCTCGCCGCGCCGGCGAGGGCCGCCGCCATGATGATCGATTTCATGATCGATGCTCTCTGTCGCGCGTCACGCATGGGGCTTCTCCTCCGTAGCGGCCTCGCCGAGCGAGGCGGCGATCGACCGCGGCTCCGGCAGGGTCTGCTCATATTTGCCGAGCAGCGGCAGCACGACGAGGAAGTGCAGGAAGTAATAGGCCATCAATATGCGGGCGGCGATGAGATAGACGCCCTCCGCCGGCTGCGCGCCGAGATAGCCGAGGCCGACCGACACGAAGACGAAGACCCAGTAGAACTTCTTGAAGGCCGGACGATAGACGCCCGAGCGCACTTTGGAAGTGTCGAGCCAGGGCAGCGCCGCCACGATGAGGATAGAGGCGAAGAGCGCGATGACGCCGACGAGCTTGTTGGGGATGGCGCGCAGGATCGCGTAGAAGGGCAGGAAATACCATTCCGGCACGATATGCGGCGGCGTCACCAGCGGATTGGCCTCGATGTAATTATCGGGATGGCCCGTATAATTCGGCACGAAGAAGGTGAGCCAAGCGAAGAGCCCGACGAAGACCACGAGGCCGACGGCGTCCTTCAGCGTCGCATAGGGCGTGAAGGGCACGGTCTCCTTCTTTATGTCCTTCACCTCGACGCCGGTCGGATTGTTCTGCCCCGTCACATGCAGCGCCCAGACATGCAGGCCGACGATGGCCACGATGACGAAGGGCAGGAGATAATGCAGCGCGAAGAAGCGGTTGAGCGTGGCGTTGTCGACCGAATAGCCGCCGAGCAGCCAGATGGTGATGGTATTGCCCACATAGGGAATGGCGGTGAAGAGATTGGTGATCACCGTCGCCGCCCAGAAGGACATCTGGCCCCAGGGCAGCACATAGCCCAGGAAGCCGGTCGCCATCATCAGCATGAAGATCACGACGCCGAGAATCCACAGCACCTCGCGCGGCTCCTTGTAGGAGCCGTAATACATGCCGCGAAAGATGTGGATATAGACGGCGAGGAAGAACATGGAGGCGCCATTGGCGTGCGCATAGCGCAGCGCCCAGCCCCAATTCACATCGCGCATGATGTGCTCGATCGAATCGAAGGCGAGCGTCGTCTCCGGCGTATAATGCATCGCCAGAACGATGCCGGTCACGATCTGCGCGACCAGCATGAACGAAAGGATCGCGCCGAAGGTCCAAAGATAGTTGAGATTCTTCGGAACGGGATAGGCGACGAAGGATTCGTGGATGAAGCCGAGGATCGGCAGGCGCCGCTCGAGCCAGCGCGCAAAGCCGCTCTTCGGCGTGTAAGTCGAATGTCCGGTCATGAATGTCGTCTCGGAGGTTGGGACGGCGACGGGGGGCCGCGATCAGCCGATCTTGATCTTGGTGTCGCTCAGGAAGGCGTAATCGGGCACTTCGAGATTGCTCGGAGCCGGACCGCTGCGAATGCGGCCGGAGGTGTCGTAGGTGGAGCCGTGGCAGGGGCAGAACCATCCGTGGAACTCGCCCTCATGGCCGGTGGGAATGCAGCCCAAATGGGTGCAGACGCCGACGACGACCAGCCACTCCGCCTTCTTCACGCGCGCCGAATCGGCCTGCGGATCGGGAAGCTCGGCGAGCGGGACGTTCTGCGCGGCCTCGATCTCCTGCTTGGTGCGGTGCCGCACGAAGACCGGCTTGCCGCGCCATTTGACGGTGACGATCTGCCCCTCGGGAATGGCCGAGATGTCGAGTTCCGTCGAGGCCAACGCCAGCGTCGAAGCATCCGGATTCATCTGCGCGATCAACGGCCATACGGCGGCGCCCGCTGCGACCGTCGCCGCAGCTCCCGTGGCGAGGAACAAAATATCCCGGCGGCTAGGCTCCGCCTTTGTCGCATTGCTCACTTTCTGGAACCTCTCTCGCGAGTTCGACCCTGACCCCTGCCTCGGCAACGCGAATAGAAACAAATCCATCCGCAAAGGGCGCGCTTGTTTTGAGCAGTTTGGCGTGAGACCGCAAGCGGCCTTCGCGTCGCTGCGACAAATTGCGCGCTTGCCGCCGCCTCGAGGATCAGTGACCCAGCACGCCGCTCTTGTCCACAAACGGCCCTTAGGAAATTTTGTCAACCGCCGGAAGCGTCGCGCCGGCGTCGTCCCTTGACGCGAGCGCCAGCGGCGGGGCTCATGCAGGGAACTCTGAGGAGGCGCGTGAGGACGTGAGCGGCCGTTATCTGGTTTTCGTGGCGACGGTGGTCAGCCTCATCGCGGTTCCGGGGCCGGACATGCTCTATGTGCTCGGCCGCGCCCTGGCCTCGGGAGCGCGAGCGGGACGCTTCTCCGCCGCCGGCATAGCCTTCGGCTATGCGCTGCTCACTCTATTGGTGGCGGCCGGCTTTCAGCTCGTCTTCGCGGCCTTTCCGGCGCTGTTTCTCGCCCTCAAATATATCGGCGTCGCCTATCTCTCCTGGCTGGCCTTTCGGCTCATCCGCTCGGACGGCGGCTTCGAGGCGCTGAGCCGCGGCCCCGGACGCACGGATTGGGCGGCTTTTTCGGCCGGCGTCGGCACCAGCCTGCTCAATCCCAAAGGGCTCTTGTTCTATTTCGCGATACTGCCGCAGTTTTTCGACGCCGCCGACGGGCCGTTCTGGCGGCATGCGCTCGTCTATGGCTGGACGACGAGCTTTCTGTGCCTGACGCTCTATTCCGCGCTCGCCCATGCGGCGAGCTATGGCGCCCGGCGCTGGACGCCAGAGCCGGCGGCGAGCCGCAATCTCTCGCGTCTCGCCGGCGTTCTGCTGCTGATGTCGGTGCTGGCCATGCTCGGCGCCGAATGGAGCGGCGCCATAGACTCTCGCTGACGCGCCCACGGCCGCAAACGCCGCGGGCTCGACGAGAATGGGCTCATTTGGTCACGATCGGCGCGGCCGTGGGAGCGGCCGGCGTCGTGAAGTGATAATTGAGGCCGCCGCGCACGATATGGCCGGCGCTCTTCACATTGATCGGCACGGCGCCGAAATTGGTGGAATAGCTGACGCCCGAATCGGCGAGTTCTGTGTAGAGATATTCGCCCTTCACCGAGATCTTGTCCGACCAAGCGTATTCGAAGCCCGCGCCCGCGGTCCAGCCGGCGCGCACCGTCGTTCCCGTGCTCAGCTGGCCGATGGTCAGCGGAAGGACCGAGGTGAAGCCGGTCGGCGCGAAATCCGTCCCGTAGGCGAAGCCCGCCGTTCCATAAACGAGCCATTTCGGCGTGAAGGCGTAGCCGACGCGGCCGCGGAATGTGCCGAACACGCCCGTATCGGTCGGGCTCGGCGTGTTCCAGCCGCCCGTCTCGGCGTTGATCGCGCCGCGATAGCCGAAATCGGCCTCGAGGCCGAGGACGATGGTCGGCGACCATTGCCAATTATAGCCGAGCGTGCCGCCGCCGACGAAGCCCGAGCCGCGCTGAGGCGTGTCGCGGAAATAGGTGAAGGTCCCCTCGCCCAGAAGGGCGCCGGCATAGGCGCCGATATAGGCGCCCTGCCAGCTGAAGACCGGCGCCGGCGGCGGGGCCGGCGCGGCCTTGGTCGACGGGAGGTCCGCCGCAGCGGCCCCGCCCGCCGTGATCGCCGCCGCGAGGGCGACGATCGCGCGGAAGCTTTTCGTCCAATTCGACATGATACAACTCCTCATACTTTCTGCTTGTCAGTAGAGCTTGACTTTCAACGTCGCCCCGTAAGCGCGGAAAGCGTTGTCGCCGAACGTCACCGTCTGCGCCGCCGTGCTCGTGCCGATGGTCTGCGCGACGACATATCGCTGGTCGAAGAGATTCTTCGCCCAGAAATGCAGGCTGTAACGATCGTCGTCGGTCCGCAGGCCGATGCCGAAATTGACGACGGAATAGGAAGGCTGGAACACCGAATAGAGCGAGCCCGGCTGCGAGAGCTGCGTCTTGTATTTCCAGGCGAGGTTTCCATAGACGAATGCGGTGACGGGGACATCCGCGACGCCGCCGAGCCCTTCGAAGATCCGGCCGAGCGGATGTTCGTAATTCGCGCCTATGTTGAACGAATAAGGCGCGACGGGGCTGTTGCCGGAGACGCCGCCGGTGATGCGCTGACCGGAGAGATCGACGGAGAGCGGCGCCGCCACGCCATTGACGTTGGCGGATGTCGGCCAAGTCCAATCCGGCGCCGGAGCGGCGTTCTTATAGTTGATATAGCGAGCTTCCGTCAGCGCGCCGGACAGGGTGATCGACAGCCGCTCGAGCGGACTCCAACGGCCGTCGAACTCGAAGCCGCGCAGACGCACATGGCCGATATTGCCGAGATAAGTCTTGCGCAGCGGAATGCCGGTCACGTCGACGATGCTGGTGTTCACCAGGATCGACTGGAAGTCGTAGATGTCGTTCCAATAGAGATTGCCGTTCAAGGTGAGCTTGTTGTCGAACCAATTGGTCTTGATTCCGAGCTCATAGTCCCATGACACCTCCGGCTTGGTGACGACCGGCTGCCATTCCTTGAAATTACCCTTGCTGTCGGTGATCGGCAGCGCGCCGGTATTGATGGCGCCCGACTTCTCGCCACGCGCGGCGGAGCCGTAGACGAGAATGTTCTCGCTATATTTGTAGGACGGATTGATGAGGCCCGAAAGCGAGTTGCGCGTCGCCTTCTGTCCGCCGGTGTCGAAGAAGGTCGCGCCATAAGCGGTCTGCATCGCCGCCGCCTGCGCCGCCGTGTAGACGCCGCTCGCCCAGCCGAAATCCGAGCCGCCCCTGATCTCGAACGTGTCGCGCAGACCCGCGGTCAGCGACCATTGCTCATCTATGTGCCAGGTCGCCTGACCGA
The DNA here is from genome assembly GCF_001644125.1 of Methylosinus sp. R-45379. Classification (NCBI taxonomy): domain Bacteria; kingdom Pseudomonadati; phylum Pseudomonadota; class Alphaproteobacteria; order Hyphomicrobiales; family Methylocystaceae; genus Methylosinus; species Methylosinus sp. R-45379. The sequence goes on along the minus strand of NZ_LUUM01000002.1, from coordinate 39,515 downwards.
ATTCCGCGAGGCTGAAGGTGCGCGCCTTGCCGTCCGTATGCTCCGACGTGCCGTTGAGCAGCGCCGGATTCGCGTTGAAATTATTGAGCAGCCATTGCGACGCTTGATAGCCATAGTCGGTGTGCTGATAGGACGACACCGTCTCGTATAGACTATAGACGCCCACTTGCCATTCGAGCGTCTGATCCTTGGGCGAGGCGAGGCGAACCTCCTGCGAATATTGATCGACCTTCACGTCATAGGCGTTGCCGCTGATCTGGGTGTAATTATTGCCGAGCGAGTTGCGCGGATGCAGGATGAACTCGCGCCAGGCGGAGATCGCCGTGAGCGTGTGCTCGCCGAGCTGCACATTGATCTCGTTGGAGACGCCCGTCGTGCGCTGGTCGAGATTGCCTAGGCGCGACATGACCGGCGAATAAGGGCTATTGACGAGCATCGGATAATGCAGACGCGACGCGAGATTTTGCGCATAGGTCGTGTTGGCCGCGCCATTGGCCCATACGGGGAAACTATTGCCGATGACGCCGCTGTAATTGTTGTACTCGTCCGAGCGCAGGCGATCGAAGATCAGACGGTCGGTGAAATTGTCGCCGACATAATAGAGCTGGCCGCGCACGCCCCAACGATTATTGTTGAGCAGATCGGCGCCGGTGAGCGCGTCATTGATCGCGCCGTCGCCCTTGTCCAGGAAGAAGGTGACGCGATAGGCGAGCTTATCGTCGATGATCGGCCCGCTGATATTCGTCTTCTCGATGATGCGGCTGCGATTGGCGAAGGAGGTCTCGAAGCTCGCCTCCGGCGTGAAGGACGGCAGCTGTGTGTGAATGACGACGGCGCCGACCGTCGTGTTCTTGCCGAGCAGCGTGCCCTGCGGGCCGCGCGCCACCTCGAGGCTCTGCAGATCGACGAAATCGGCCCATTGGAAGCCGACATGCGTGTAGAACACATTGTCGACGATGAGGCCGACCGCCGATTCCGAGCCATCGGCGCCGCCGGAAATGCCCGAAATGCCGCGGATCGCCATGGCGGAGGTGCGCGGATTGGTGACATAGGGAACGAAGTTCGGCACCTTCTGCGCGAAATCGCCCAGACGCTCGATATGCTCGCGCTCGGCGGTCTTTCTGCCGACGACGCTGACCGGCAGCGGCACGTCCTGGGCTTTCTCCTCGCGCAGTCGCGCGGTCACGGTCACATCGTCGACCTGCGCATTGGCGGCCGCGGCGGCGTCGGCCTGGGCGACCGCAGCGTCGGCGGCCGGCGCAGGCGCCGATTGCGCAGTCGAAGGGCCGGCCGAAACCACTCCGTAGGCCAGAACGCCCGCCGCGGCCAATGAGGCGAAACCGACGCTGCGCAACAAATTCGCACGCGACTCTCTCTTTGCTCCACTCGCTCTCGACATCACCACAGTTTCCCCATGTCCCGTCGCACGCGGCCCCTCACGGAGCCGCGGCGACGGTCTACGCAGCGCTCCCCCATGGCGCGCTTACGTATAATATCTATAGACTACGTAGATTTAGTAGGGGACGTCAACAGCTTCGCTCACCCTTCCCGGCGAGCGGCGGCCTTTCGCGCATCGCCTGTGGCGCCACTGCAACAGGGAGATTGCGCGCGCGCAAAAAAAATGCCCCGCCTCCTCACGGAGACGGGGTGTTTTTCTCTCAACCCTATGATGAAAATAGAGAGTTCCGGCCGGAGCGGACGCCTGTCAGGCGGTTTGCGTAGCGCGTCTGGCGCGCCTTTCGCCGCTCGCCGCCTGGGGGACGGGAATGGAGCGCCGCAGGCGCCGCCATGCCAGCACCACGGCGCTGGCGCTCAGCGCGACGCCGAAGGAGACCCAGACGCCCATCCAGCCCCACCAGAGCCAATGATTGCGGAACCAGCCGAAATCCCAATGATGCACGGCCGAATAGACCCAGCGATAGACGCGCCGGCTCGTGTCGAATTTCGCGAGCAGGCGGCCGTCTGTCGGATCGACATAGAGAGACGTATGCTCGGCGTCGGCGAAATCGACGCGCAGCACGGGCAAGGGCTTGTCGAGCGCCGTCTGCCGATGATTGGCGAAATAATAGGAATCGTAATCGGCGAGCGTCTCGGCGCCGGCGATGGCGACGCCCTCCTTCAGCCGAGTCGCGGCGGCGAGAAGCGATTGCTCGCCGAGGCCGGCGACGGCGCCCGGAACGGCGACGGCGCGGCGCGCGCCGTCACGCGATTGCGCGAGCAGCAGCGCCTCCTCGCCGAGGCGGCTCCAGGACAGCTCGACGACATCGGCGGCGAGGCCGAGCGCGGCTGTGGGCCGCCAATCGGCGAAAGCCTGCGGAAGCGCGGCGCCGCGATAGCGCGCCAGCTCCTCCCGGCTCGCGGTCGCCTGCGAGAAGATCTGCCCGGGATTGGTGGAGAGAAAGCCGCTCGCCGCCCAGAAGAAAGCGAAAGTCCCGCCGATGAGTCCGGCCCAGAAATGATATTTCGGCCAGGTCTCGCGATAGGGCTGCGTGCGTCCGCGCGCATAGGTCGGACGGCCGAAAAATCCCGGCTTCCATTTGATCCAGCCGATGACGATGCCGCTGAAGGCGCCGATGGCGGCGAAAAATCCGACATAGGTCAGCGCGTCGCGGCGATAATCGCCGGCGCCGAGCACATCCAGCCAGCGGAAGAGATGCAGCCAATTGCCGGCGTAGATGAAAGCGCGCTCGACTCGCGTCGATACTTGCGCGACCTCGCCTGTACGCGCCGAGACGATGATCTGCGTGCCCGCGGCGTCGCCCGTCGCGAATCGATGCAGCGGCTTCAGCGACTCGGCGTTGCGCACGCCGACGGCCGCATCCACCGTGTCGAGATAGAGCAGCGAGGGCGCGCCGAGCCAGTCGCGGGCGATTCGCTCCGCCGCCTGCGGGTCGAGCTCGACCAGCGCGCCATTCGTCGCCGACAGGGCGAAGCGCCGGCCGGCGTCGTCCTCGATGAGCCAGATCGGCTCCTCGCCCAGCCGCAGCAGCCGCGCGTCGGCGAGGCCGCTCTCGGCCTTGGCGCCGCCGCCATGCTCGTGACGGCCGCCGCCTCCCATTCCACCGCCATGCCCCATGCCGCCGCCGGCAGCCTCGCCGCTGGCCTTCACGGCCTGCGCGCGAGCCGCGGCGCTGGCGCTCAGCGCCTCGCCCAGCGAGAGCCAGCCGTCCTGCGGAAGAAGCGCCGGCGCATGCGCCAGCCGCTGCGCGCGATCGATTGTCGGCGAGCCGATGAAGGTGATGGAAAATCCGGTCGAGAACCAGACGAGCATGAACAGCGCCAATACGACGCCCACCCATCGGTGCAGAAAGAGCAAGATCGACATTCGTGACGCTCCGCCTCGCGCTGAATGGCCGCGGCGGCGGTTCCGCCCACGGCGAAATCAGGAAAAAATCGCCGCGAAATTTAATTGATAAACACGACTAGGTAAATAGGAATATATCCGCTTTTCCCCGCCTTCGCAGGGCGATGGACGGCGATCGCCGCCGCGCCGGCAGCCCCCTCCCCGCGCAGGATTGCGTGTTCGCCACAGGGGGAATCTCCACAATCGCGAAGCCGTCGTCTTCGGCGCTAGCGTTTCTCCTGCGCCTCGGACGCTCGCGACATTTCATGAGATCGCGATCGATGAGCCGAGCGCTCTGCGGAGGAGCGGCGTGGGCACCTATATCGCGCATACGCGACGCAAGACGAAGCCGAGCAAGGCGGAGACGTCGACGATCGACGCGGAGGCGATGGCGGCGCGCGAGCAGGCGCTCGCCGCGCTGCGCGAGCAGCAGCGCATAGAGGCCGAGCGCCTGCGCGCCGAGAAGGCCGCGCGCGCTATGCGCCGCGCCGTGAGCAAGCGCATGGCCCCCACCGATCCCGACACATCGGGACGGCGACGCACGGCGACGCGCGCCGCCGGCATCATGCTGATCTCGGCGACCGGCGGCTTGCGCACACACAGCGTCTCGCTGTTTCGCGGCTCTGGACGCGCCGGCTCCGATCTCTGGCTCGCCGATGTGCAATTCGAGCAGGAGAAAGGCGTCGCCCATTTCATCAATGATCTCGCGACGCCGGCCGACAAGGATGCGCTGCATGCGATGCGCGCGCTCGCGCCGCGCATCGCCGAGCACATTTTCCTCGGCGCGCCGCCGCAGGACGGCGTCGACGACCGCAATATGAACACCGCCTTTCGTCTGGCGCAGTCCTTCATGCACAAGACGCATTACACCGCCTCGCTCTCCGAGGAGGAGAAGCAGCGGCTGAGCTTCTCCATCTTCGAGGAGCTGCAATCGGTCACGGCGATGCGACTGCGGCATTTGCAAAAGGAGCTGGAGCGCATCGTCGAGATTCTCATGCACAAGACGAAATTGTCGCGCTCGGAATGCAACGGCCTGCTCGCGCCGATCTACGAGGGATATGAGGAATTCCGCCGCGCCGAACAGGAAGGCGGGCCGCGGCGCGCGCCGCAGCACGAGGCGCCGGCGCCGATCGAGCCGCTCGAGGAAGACCTCCCCGCGACGGGCACGCATGGTCGGTGAAGCGGTCGCGACAAGCGCGATCGTCGCGCCGCGTCAGCCGATCGCGAGATAGACGACGAATCCCGAGCCGAGCAGCAGCAGAGCGGCGAGAACGACAAGCTCGAACACGCCAGCGTCGAAACCATGCTGCGCCTCGTCGGCGATGAGACGCCGCGTGCGGATGAAACGCACGGTTGCGACGACGATCAGCGCGACTCCTCCGAGCACCAGCAGGCCGCCGCCTCCACCGCTCGTCAATGGTCCCGACAATTTTTCGAAACGCTGCAAGATCGGACCGCGCTCTACCTCCGGTAGCGTGATGCTGATCGTATGCACGAAAAGGTCGAATTTTTCGATCACGAAGCCGAGCGCCATGATCGCAATGCCGGTGCGAACCCATGCGAGAAACGTCCGCTCATTGGCGGCGTGGCTGACATAATCGCGAATCATGGCGTCTCCTCTCTCGCGGCCGGGGAACGCGATTCGCGCGGTCGCGGGCGCGACGAGTCGACGCGTATTGAACCCCTTCGACGACGCGATAGATAGCCCGGGGTCGATCCGCAGACATCTTCGGAGCATCCGTCATGATTTATCCGATGCGAAGCCTCACGGCCGCCATTGTGATCGCCGCGAGCGCCGCCGCCGCCCAGGATTGTCGATCGACGAACGACTCCGGCGCCACGCGATGCGTGGCGGGCGTGCTCTACCGATGCACATGCACGCGCGGAATCGGCGCGACCACCTGCACATGGGACAATGCGGCGGCGCTGTGCTCGGCGCTGTCCGCGCATAGCGCGCCGACGGGCGACATAGAAGCGAAGGAGGAGCCGGCGGCGAGCGCCCCCGAGCTGGCGCCGTGACGCTCGACCGTGACGATCAGATGCTGGCGCCGAAGGTGAAGGATTCGCTCAGCGGCTTCGCCTGCGTGACATTGCTGCCCGCCGGCACGCCATGCGTCAGCCAGACATTGCCGCCGATCACCGAGCCGCGGCCGATGGTGATGCGGCCGAGCACTGTGGCGCCGGCGTAGATCACCACATCGTCCTCTATGATCGGATGACGTGCGCCGCCCTTCACCAGCGCGCCGTCCGCATCGACCTCGAATCGTTTGGCGCCCAGCGTCACCGCCTGATAGAGCCGCACATTCTTGCCGATGACGGCGGTCTCGCCGATGACGACGCCGGTGCCGTGATCGATGAAGAAGGCTTCGCCGATCTCCGCGCCGGGATGAATGTCGATTCCCGTCGCCGAATGCGCGATCTCCGAGACGAGCCGCGCGAGCATGGGCGCGCCGAGCAGATAGAGACGATGCGCGAGCCTGTGGCGAATGATCGCCGAAAGGCCGGGATAGGAGAACACCACCTCGTCGAGGCTCTTGGCCGCAGGATCGCCCTCATAGGCGGCGCGAATATCGGTGTCGAGCAGCGCGCGTATCCGCGGCAGCGCCTGCGCGAATGCATCGACGATCTCATGCGCGTGCGAGCGATGGTCGATGGTTCCGTCGTCGGAGCCATTGGCCAGCAATTGCAGCTCGCGGCGCACCTGCTCGCGCAAGGCGCGCAGGCTCTTGTCCAGCGTGTAGAGCACGAAGCCGTCGGCGCCGTCGGTGGTCAGCTCCGGCGGACCGAAATGGCGCGGATAGAGGCTCGCCGCGAGCCCATCGATGATTTCCATCGTCGCCTCGCGCGAGGGCAGCTCGGGCAGGCGCCCGTCGCGATAGCGGCGCTTCTGCGCGGCGCGGCGCAATTCGCCGAGCTCCGCGACGATGCGGCCGAGCTGCGGAAAGCCGCTGAACTCGGACCCATTTCCTGCATGCGGCCCATGCTTTGCTTCCGTCACCGCGCCGCTCCTTCGACAGGCGGCGGAAACCGTCGCCTCATTATATTCAGTCTATAAATCTACTACACTACTAAAGGATCGACAACAACCGCCGAGTCGGCTGGCGCGTCGGCCTCCGAGCCCTTAAATCTCCCGCGAAGTCCGAGGGATCCGATGACGACCGAAAATCCGCTGCTCTCCGCCTCGACCAAAGCTTTCGGCCTGCCGGCCTTCGGCGCGCTGAAGGCCGAGCACTACCGTCCCGCCTTCGAGGCCGCCATGGCGGAAAATCTGGCCGAGATCGCGCGCATCGCCGATGATCCTTCGCCGCCCGATTTCGAGAACACGATCGCCGCTCTCGAGCGCTCCGGCCGCCTCCTCGCGCGCGTCGGCGGCGTCTTCTGGAATGTCGCCGCGACCGACACCACGCCCGAGCTGCAGGAGATCGAGCGCGACATATCCGGCGCGCTGGCGCGGCACGAGAATGAAATATTGCTGAATGCCGCGCTGTTTTCCCGCGTCGATGCGCTCTATGCCCGCCGCGACGCGCTGGCGCTGACCGACGAGCAGGCGCGCGTGCTGGAGCTGACGCATAAGCGCTTCCTGCGCGCCGGCGCGAAGCTCGACGAGACGGCGAAGCGCCGCATGGCCGAAATATCCGAGCGCCTCGCCAATCTCACCACCGCTTTCGCGCAGAATGTTCTCGCCGACGAGGCCGATTATCTTCTGCTGCTCGACGAGACCGATCTCGACGGCCTCTCCGAGGATTTTCGCGCCGCCGCCGCCAATGTCGCGCGCGAGCGCGGCGCGCCGGGCAAATATGGCGTCACTCTGGCGCGCTCGAGCGTCGAGATTTTTCTGCAGAGCTCGACGCGCCGCGATCTGCGCGAGACCGCCTTTCGCGCCTGGGCCAGCCGCGGCGAGAATGGCGGCGCGACCGACAATCGCGCGCTGATCGCCGAGATTTTGCGTCTGCGCGAGGAGCGCGCGCGCCTCAATGGCTTCGCCAATTTCGCCGCCTATAAGCTCGACGACACTATGGCGAAGACGCCGACAGCGGTGCGCGAGCTCTTGGGTCGCGTCTGGGCGCCGGCGCTCGCCGCGGCGAAGGCGGAGCGCGACGATCTGCAGGCGCTCGCCGAACGCGACGGCGCCAATGTCGCGATCGGCGCCTCCGACTGGCGCCATTACGCCGAGCGCGTGCGCAAGGACCGCTATGATCTCGACCAGGCGGAGCTGCGTCCCTATTTCCAGCTCGATCAGATGATCGCCGCCGCCTTTCATGTCGCGGAGCGTTTGTTCGGCCTCTCCTTCGTCGAGGTAGAAGGGCTCGATCTCTATCACCCGAGCGTGCGCGCCTTCGATGTCCGCGATGCGAAGGGCGAGCATGTCGCGCTCTTCCTCGGCGATTATTTCGCGCGCCCCTCCAAGCGCGGCGGCGCCTGGATGTCGGAATTCCGTAGCCAGGAAAATCTCAGCGGACGCATTCGTCCCATCGTCGTCAATGTGCTGAACTTCTCACGCGCGCCCGATGGCGCGCCGACGCTGCTCAGCCTCGACGACGCGCACACTTTGTTCCATGAGTTCGGCCATGCGCTGCACGGCATGTTGTCGGACGTCACCTATCCGCTCGTCGCCGGCACCAATGTCGCGCGCGATTTCGTCGAGCTGCCCTCGCAGCTCTACGAGCATTGGCTGCTGGAGCCGGAAATTCTCCGTAGCTTCGCGCGCCACGCCGAGACCGGCGCGCCCATGCCGGAGGAATTGCTCGAGCGCATCCAAAAGTCGCGGCACTTCAACCAGGGCTTCGCCAGCGTCGAATTCTGCGCCTCCGCCTATGTCGATCTCGATCTGCACGAAAGCGCCATAGACGAGAGCTTCGACGCGCCTCGCTTCGAGCGCGAGAGCCTCGCGCGCATATCGATGCCGGAAGAGATCGTGATGCGCCACAGGACGCCGCATTTCACCCATGTCTTCGCCGGCGACGGCTATTCGGCCGGCTATTACTCCTATCTCTGGGCGGAGACGCTCGACGCCGACGCCTATGAGGCTTTCCTCGAGGCCGGCGATCCTTTCGCGCCCGACATTGCCGAACGCTTGCGCCGTCACATCTACGCCGCCGGCGGAACGCAGGACCCGGCCGAGGCCTATGTCGCCTTCCGCGGCCGCATGCCGAATGTCGATGCGCTGCTGCGCCAGCGCGGCTTCGCCCGTTAGCCGAACGAGAGCGCAGCGGCGCGCCCCACGAATGTCATATTCGTCGCCGCTATGCTGATCGCATGACGACGCCTCCCTCCCCTTCCAAACGCAGCGCCATCGCGCCCTTCATCGCGATGGATGTGCTGAGCGAAACGCGCGAGCTCGAGCGGCAGGGCCGCCGCATCGTCCATATGGAGCTGGGCGAGCCCGGCGCGCCGGCGCCGCTCGCCGTGCGCGAGGCCGCGGCGCGCGCGCTCGCCGAAGGCGCCATCGGCTATGCGGAAGCGCTCGGCCGGCCAGCGCTACGCCAGCGCATCGCGCGCCATTATGGCGAGGCCTATGGCGTCGAAGTCTCGCCGGAGCGCGTCATCGTCACCACCGGATCGTCGGGCGCTTTTCTGCTGGCCTTTCTCGCTGGTTTCGATCCGGGCGCGCGCATCGCCATGACGGCGCCGGGCTATCCGGCCTACGCCAATATCCTCGCCTCGCTCGGCCTCGAGCCCGTGCTGATCGATGTCGGCGCCGACACGCGCTATTCTCCGACCGCCGCTCTGCTCGAGGCGGCGCATCGCGCAAAGCGCCTCGACGGCGCGCTGCTGGCGAGCCCGGCCAATCCGACCGGCGCGATGATTCCGAGCGACGAATTTGAAAAAATCTGCGCCTTTTGCGAGGACGCCGGAATTCTTTTCGTCTCCGACGAGATCTATCACGGCCTCTCCTATGAGCGCGCTTGCGAGACGGCGCTGGCGCATTCGCGCAACGCCATCGTCGTGAACAGTTTCTCCAAATATTATGCGATGACCGGCTGGCGGCTCGGCTGGCTGGTCGCGCCAGAATCCTTGGTGCGGCCGATGGAGCGGCTGCAACAATCGCTCGCCATCTCCGCGCCGACGCTGGCGCAGATCGCCGCGCTCGAGGCTTTCGACGCGAAGGCGGAGCTCGAGGCGGTGAAGGCCGGCTATGCGCGCAGCCGCGCGCTGCTGCTGGAGCGTCTGCCGCGCTTGGGCTTCGCCGATTTCGCGCCGCCGGACGGCGCCTTTTACATCTACGCCGATATCTCGCGCTTTTCCGCGGATTCGGCCGCCTTCTGCAAGCGCATGCTGGAGGAGGCCGGCGTCGCCGTCACACCCGGAATCGATTTCGATCGCGCGCGCGGCAAGCGCATGCTGCGCTTCTCCTACGCCGGGCCGGAGAGCGAGGTGCGTCTCGGCCTCGAGCGCCTCGCGGCTTGGCTCGGAAAGTGAACCGACCTTTTAAAACAAAGGCAGCGTAACGGCGACGCGCGCGCCGCCTTTCGAGGCACGGCCGATCGTCACCTCGCCGCCATGCGCCTCGACGAGCGCGCGCACAATGGCGAGGCCGAGGCCGGCGCCGCCCGCGCCGCGACTGCGCGATGTCTCCAGCCGGCTGAACGGCTCCAGCATCAGCGCGCGCTGCGCCTCCGGGATTCCCGGCCCTTCGTCCTCGACGGCGATCTCGACGCAGGCGCCGCGCAATGTGAGAGAAGCGTGCGCGGCATGGCCATATTTCAGCGCATTGTCGATAAGATTGGCGAAGACGCGACGTAGCGCCAATCGATCTCCGAGAACGATCGCATCGGCGACGCCGCCCAAATCTATATCGACAGCTGCGCTCTGCGCGCGATCCTCGATCTCGGCGCGAAGCAGCGCCGCGACATCGATCATCTCGCGCGCGAGCTCACCCGCGCCGGCGCGGCTCGAGAGAAGCGCATCGTCGAGCAGCCGGATCATATCGTCTATATCCGCAATGGCGCGGCTCCGCTCGCCATCGTCGGCGATCGCTTCGACGCGCAGCCGCAGGCGCGTCGCGAATGTGCGCACGTCATGCGAAATGCCGCCGATCAGCGCCATGCGCGCGCGCAGGAGACCGAAGAGCCGCGCCTGCAATCGCTCGAAGGCGGCGACGAGCGCGCGCACTTCCGGCGCATTGCCGCGCTGGCGCGGCAGCAACGCCGGCTCGCCGGAAAGATCGATCGCGTCGACCGCGGCGGCGAGACGCGCGATCGGCTTCGTCTCGCGATGCATGACGAGCAGCGCGGCGAGCGCCACGAGCGTGCCGAAAAGGCCGGCGAGCAGCCCGACCGGAACGCCCGAACGCGCCACCATCATCGCGCCGCGCGTGTCGATGAGCAGAGTCTCGCCGCCGCTCAATGAGATGCGGAACTCGAGCGCATTAGAGAGCGCGCCCGCGAGACGCGGAAATCGGCGGCCGATCGGCAAAGTGGGGCGCCATTCCAAAACCAGCGCGCGGCCGTCCAGCGCGGCGGCATAGTCGCGGCGAATGTCTTCCGCGACGAGCGGACCGGACGGCGCCGCGACCACGCCGGCCGGCAGAAGCCGCGGCGCGAATAGCGGCGACGCCACCGCCTCCAGCGCCAGCGCGCGCATTTGCGGCGGCGTGCGCTCGATCAGCTCGACGACGGCGGCGACATGTTCGGGGGTCGGCCGTGCGCGCGCGCTCTCATCCGCGGTGAAGCGATAGAGAGCGGCGATGGCGGCGACCCAAACGGCGGTCAGGCTCACGATGACGATGAGCGTGAGGCGCGCGGCTATGGTCCAGCGCGACATCATGAGAGGCGCCGAACCTCGGCTTTGAACAAATAGCCGCCATTGCGCACAGTGGCGATGAGATCGCCGCTCGCGCCCGCCGCATCGAGCTTCTTGCGCAGGCGCGAGACCAGCATGTCGATCGCGCGATCGAAAGGATCGGCGTTGCGGCCATGCGTCCAATCGAGCAATTGATCGCGCGTCAGCACGCGGCGCGGATGCTGGGCGAAACAGGCGAGCAAATCGAATTCCGCGCTGGTCAGCGCGATCGGCGCGCCGGCGGATTCGAAGTTGCGCGCGTCGAGATCGAGCACGAAGCGATCGAAAGAATAGCGCCGGCTCGCCGGCCGGCTCGGCTCCGCCTGCGCACGGCGCAGCAGCGCGCGCACGCGGGCGAGCAATTCGCGCGGCCCGAAAGGCTTCGTCAGATAATCATCGGCGCCCATTTCGAGGCCGACGACGCGATCGATCTCGTCGCTTTTCGCCGTCAGCATCAGGATCGGCAGAGAATCGCTCGCGCGCAAGCGCCGGCAGATGGAGAGGCCGTCCTCGCCCGGCAGCATCAGATCGAGGATCAACAGATCCGGCCGTGCGCGAGAGAGCGATTCGTCCATCGCTCGCGCGTCCTGAGCGAGAATGAGCTCGAAGCCCTCGCGGCGCAAAAAATCGCCGACCAGCCGGCCGATCTCTGGATCGTCCTCCACCATCAGAATTCGGGCCGCGGGCGCGCTCATGAGGCAAATGTCGATCCACCGCGCCTTTCAGGCAAGAGCGCGAGAGGCGCTGTTACACGATGTTACGAAAGCGCGACAAAAGGAGACGAAAAGTCGCGCGGCGGTGATCGGCGCAGGACGAAGCGCGCGCATCCTCATCCTCACGTCGAAGCATCGACGGCAAGAGGAAGAGGAGATTTCACATGTTTCGATCCATCGCCGCTCCGGCTCTGGCCGCGCTGATGACATTCGCCGCCGTGTCCGAGGCCGACGCCTGGACTCGCAGCGGCTCTTTCACCGGTCCGCGCGGGACGAGCAATTGGGGCTCCTCGCGAAGCTGCGCCGGCGGCTCGTGCTCCTGGAGCGGCGGCGGTTCCGGCCCTCGCGGAGCCTGGAGCCGTTCCGGCTCGGCGAATTGCGGCGGCGGCTCCTGCAATGTCAGCAGCCAAGGCTCTGGTCCGCGCGGCCGCTCCTATGACTACACGCGCTCCGTCTCGCGTTGAGAGCAGGAGACCCATCATGCCGCAACTCACCAATTCCCCGATCGACCTCCATGCGAGGCTGATCATTCTCGCCGCCGCCATCGGCTTCATGGCGCTCGAATATGCATTCGCGCGTTTTACCGCGCACGAGCGTCACGATCTGCGCGAGAGCGCCGCTTCGCTGGGCGTAGCGCTCGGGCGCTCGCTGCTGCGCGGGGCCGAGGCGCTGATCATGGCCGGGCCTTACGCCTTCGCCTATGAGCATCGCCTCCTCGATTTCGATCCGACCAGCGCGCTCGCTCTCGTCGCGCTCTTCATCGGCGTCGAATTCTTCTATTATTGGGACCATCGCGCCTCGCATCGCGTGCGCTGGCTGTGGGCGACGCATAGCGTTCATCATTCACCGACGCGCATGAATTATACGGCGGCGGTGCGGCTCGGATGGACGGCGGGGCTCTCGGGCAATTTCCTGTTCTTCCTGCCGCTCGCCTTCATCGGCTTCCACCCCATCGCCATAGCGCTGATGCTGACCGGCAATCTGCTCTACCAGTTCTTCATCCATACGGAGTTCTGCCCGCGCTTGGGCGCGCTGGAATATGTGCTGAACACGCCGGCGCATCATCGCGTGCATCACGCCTCCAACGAATCCTGTCTCGACAGGAATTACGGCGGCGTGCTGATCGTCTTCGATCGCCTGTTCGGCACATTCGCCGAGGCGCCGAAGCAGGAAGCGCTGCGCTACGGGCTCGTCGGCGGAACGCCGAGCTTCAATCCGCTGAAGATCGCGCTCGGTGAATGGGCCGCAATGTTCCGCGACGCCGCCGCCGCCGCCGATTGGCGCGCTGCGCTGCGGGCATTGTTCGCGCCGCCCGGCGCATCCGAGGAAACGCCCCGCCACAGAGAGGCGAAGGCCATCACAGCCTGAGTTTTTTCAAAAAGAGGAGAATGACGATGAATAAAACGACGCTTTACGCCCTCGCCGCAGTGGCGCTCGCCCTGGCCGCGGGTCCGGCCGCAGCGCAGACGGCGCCCGCCGGCGCCAAGGCCGATGCGATGAAGAAAGCCTGCAAGGAGGATTATCAGCGCTTCTGCAGCGGCGTCATGCCGGGCGGCGGCCGCATCATCGCCTGCCTGCAGAACCATGCATCGGAACTCGGGCCGGATTGCGCGAAGGCGCTCGGCAAGTAACTCGGCACGTAAGCTCACGGAAAAGAAAGGCGCGACGGCCTGCTCGAGGCCGTCGCGCTTTTTTCGTCACTCGCCGCCGAGCGAGGCCTTGGCCCGCTGCCACCAGCCGCCCTTCTTGGGGCGATTGGGGTCGGCCTCGGTGATGATCGTCTCGGTCGACTTGCGCGGCGGCGCCGGCGGAGCGGCGGCCTCATGCACGATCGGAGACGGCGGAGCCGCAGGCTCCGGCGCCGGGGCCGCGGGAGCCGAAGCCTCCGCAGGCGCCTCGGGCGCAGGCGCGCTAGGGGCGGCGGCCGCGACCGGCGGAGCCGAATCGGCTGGCGCTTCCGAGGCGGGGGCTTCCGAAGCCGGACCCTCCGGGACCGACGCCTCGATGATCGTGGCGGACTCCGTCACGACGGGAGCCGGAGGCGCCTCGATCGCCTCATAAGGCGGGATATGCGCCTCGGCCGGGGAAACGGCCGTGTCGGCGGCGCCCTCGTCGAGCGGGAAAGCGCCCTGCTCGCGAAATTCGGGCGGCAGCGGCGAGGAGCGCGTCCAACGGCCGGCGCGGCGACCGCGTCCGCCGCGGCTACCCCGTTCGGCGGGACGCGGAACCTCATTGGAGGGCGCGGTGGGAACGCCGTCGATCTCCGCGACAATGGCGAGGCCTTCATCCGACGGCTGCTCGGCGCCCGGCGCCGGCGCTTCTCCGCCGGAGAGTCCGCCGCCGCGTCCGCGACGACGGCGCCGACGGCGCGCCCGCGGCTGATCGTCGCCCTCTTCCTCGACGAAGGGCGGGCGCGCGGCTCGCTCCTCGCGTCGCGCGGCATCGGGCCGGCGCTCGGCGACCTCGGGCCGGCGCTCGACGATCTCGTCCTCTTCCGCGACCGGCTCGGCCTCGATCGACTCGATCTCATCCTCGAGATCGGCGAGCGAATCGACGCGCAGCGCGTTCTGGGCCGGAAGCTCGCGCACGCCGGTGGCCGGCTCGCCGCGCTCCAGCGCATGATAAGAGGTGCCGGTCAGGCTGTCGTCGGCGGAGACGGTGATGGCGACGCCGAAGCGGCGCTCCAGAGCCTGCAGATGGTTGCGCTTCTGATTGAGAATATAGAGCGCCACCACAGTGCGCGTGCGCAGGCTGATGTCATGCGCTGCGCTCTTGATGAGCGCATCCTCGAGCACGCGCAGCACATGCAGCGCGATCGAGGCGGTGGAGCGCACCGTGCCGGCGCCGGCGCAATGCGGGCAAGGCACGGTCGAGCCCTCGAGCACGCCGGCGCGAATGCGCTGGCGCGACATTTCGAGCAGGCCGAAATGCGAGATGCGGCCGACCTGAATGCGGGCGCGGTCGTTCTTCAGCGCATCCTTCAAGCGGCGCTCGACGGCGCGATTGTTGCGGCTCTCTTCCATGTCGATGAAATCGACGACGATGAGGCCGGCGAGATCGCGCAGTCGCAGCTGGCGGGCGACCTCATCGGCCGCCTCCAGATTGGTGCGCAGCGCCGTGTCCTCGATATTATGCTCGCGGGTGGAGCGTCCCGAGTTCACGTCGATGGCGACCAGCGCCTCGGTCTGATTGATGACGAGATAGCCGCCCGACTTCAGCGTCACCTGATTGGAGAATAGCGCGTCGAGCTGCGCCTCCGCGCCGGCCGAGGCGAAGATCGGATTGGGATCGCGATAGAGGCGGACATTCTTGGCGTGGCTCGGAATGAGCATGCGCATGAAGTCCTTCGCCTCGCGATAGGACTCCTCGCCAGAGACGATGACCTCCTCGACGTCGCGGCCGTAGAGGTCGCGGATGGCGCGCTTGATGAGCGAGCCTTCCTCATAGACCAGCGTCGGCGCGCTGGAGCGCAGGGTCAATTCGCGCACGCTCTCCCACATGCGCAGGAGATATTCGAAGTCGCGCTTGACCTCGGCCTTGGTGCGGGTGGCGCCGGCGGTGCGCAGAATGACGCCCATGCCCTCCGGAACCTCGAGCTCCTGCACGATCTCCTTCAGGCGCTTGCGATCGGCGCCGTCGGTGATCTTGCGGGAGATGCCGCCGCCGCGCGCGGTGTTGGGCATCAGCACGGAATAGCGGCCGGCGAGCGAGAGATAGGTGGTCAGCGCCGCGCCCTTGTTGCCGCGCTCCTCCTTGACGACCTGCACGAGCAGAACCTGGCGGCGCTTGATGACCTCCTGGATCTTATATTGACGGCGCGAGCGCGAGGGCCGGTGCGGCACCTCTTCCATAGCGTCGCCGCCGATATGCTCGACGTGCTCTTCCTCGTCCTCGTGCTCTTCCTCGTCGTCATGGTCGTCGTCGCGGCGGCGGCGGGCCTCGGCCTCCTCGCGCTCGACCTCATGCTCCACATAGCGCTCGCTCTGGTCCCGCTCGTCCTGACGACGGGCCTTGACCTCGTGATCGGCCTCGGCCGGCTCGGCCGGCGTTTCCTCGACATGGCCGACCTCGACGACGCCGAAGCCCTGCGGATCGATGGCGATCGGCTCGGCCTCGTCGGCCTCCTGCGGGCTCGCCTCGGCAGAAGGGCTCTCGGCGAGCGATTCGGGCTCCGCGCTCTCGGCGCGGATCTCTTCCGCCGGCGTCTCGGCCGACACAGCCTCCTCGGCGGCGTCGGTCTCCTCGCTCTCAGAAGCGCTCTCGGAAATCACCTCGTCGGAATTGGCGCGCTTCTCGGCGCCGTCCGAATGGCGGCGGCGCGAGCGGCGACGACCTCCGCCACCGCCACCGCCATGGGAGCGCGGCTCCTCGTCCTCCTGCTGATGGACGCGGCTCTCCTCCTCGAGCAGAGCGATCCGATCGGCGACGGGAATCTGATAATAATCAGGATGAATTTCGGCGAAGGCCAGAAAGCCGTGGCGATTGCCGCCGTAATCCACGAAGGCGGCCTGGAGCGAAGGCTCCACACGCGTGACCTTGGCGAGATAGATATTGCCGCGCAGAGGCCTTTTGTCGGCGGCTTCGAAGTCGAATTCCTGAACGCGATTGCCACGTAGCACGACTACGCGGGTTTCCTCCGGGTGGGAGGCGTCGATGAGCATTTTGTTGGCCATGAGAAACTCTTTGCGGCGCGACGCGAGGCGACGCCGGCGGTCTCGAGCGAACGTCCCGTGAGGGACGATGCGACCGCGGTCCGGCGAAGCGTCGGAGCGTCGACGCGTGTCTTCTGGGAGTTGGTGTCGATCGCGAAACATCGGATACGCGAACCGGCGCGACCGCCGGCGAACTGGGCGAGAGGCCCGACCGGCCGCCGAAGTGGGACCGACCAGGAGCCGAAGTGACGACGGCTCGGCGCGACAGCGCGAATCGATACGCCCCCCGGCGCGCGATACTCTCGCGCGGAGCGGGGCCTCGATTGGCGGCATGTCATGGACTTCGCCATGAGCTCGTCACAAAAACCTTATGTCACAGCGCCTTACGGCGGCGCCCGCCCGTCCGGAACCCGCGCGCGAGGCGTGCATTCGAACGTAATTCGTTCCGCGGAAAAAACGCCGTCCGTCCCGAGACGGTTCCCGGCGCCGTAAAATGCCGAAATTGCGCGAGGCGTATTTCGAACCCTTCCACGGAACGTTTCCATACATAATGTCTCGAAGGCGACACCGCAAGTTGGCCGAAGGCTCCGCCCACAGGCTGGCGCCCGAAATGGCCGAAAAAGCGCGCAATTCTCTTTTTTTCGAAGCGAATTCCGAGCGATCGGACGATTCCGCGCCATTGATCGCTTTTGGGGCGCGAGTTCCGATCTATCGAACGAACCCGTTCGATCGGAACGCGCCATCATTCTCTTTTCTGGTGCGAATTCTGATCGATCGAACGAATTCCGTTCGATCGGAACGCGCTCTAACGCAGCGTTAACCAGTTATCCTCAGAAAGATTTCGGGGTCGCGCGCATGCGCGAGCCGCGCCATATTATCAACGGGCGAACGCGCAAGCGGGGCGATTCAGAACATGGACGAGAAGCGACCGACGGGGGCCGGGCCTTCGCGGAGAGGCGGGCGACGTGCGCCTGCGCTGCGATTTGCGGCGGCGGCCCTCTGTCTCGCCCTCGCCGGCTCGCCCGCAGCGGCCGGGCCGGCCGCGCCCGAGCCGCTCTCGGCCATCGCCGTCCGCATGGAGCAGCAGAAGGACCACGCCCGTCTGGTCTTCGAGACGACGGCGGAGGTGAATCCGACGGTATTTCCGGTCGCCGATCCCTATCGAATCGTCGTCGATCTCCCGGAGATGGCCTTCCGCCTCGACCCGGAGATCGGCCGCCCGGCCAAGGACAAGCGCGGCGGCGACGATCTCGTGACCTCCTTCCGATTCGGTCATTTCGCGCCCGGACGCTCGCGAATCGTCATCGACCTCGCGCGGCCGGCCAAGATCATTCGCGCCGCGAGCGATTCGAAGCTCGACACTCCGCGCCTCGTCATCGAGCTCGAGCCAACGGATGCCGCGAGCTTCGCCGCCGAGGCGGCCCGGCTCGCCCCTGCCCCCGTCGCCAGAACCGCGGCCGAGGCGCCGGCGCCCACGGCCGACGCCAAGCCGCTGCTGGTCATCGATCCCGGCCATGGCGGAGTCGATGTCGGCGCGGCCGGCCCGCATGGCGAGCAGGAGAAGACGATCGTCCTCGAATTCGCCCGCGCGCTGAAGGGCAAGCTCGAGGCGGACGGCAAGCTGCGCGTTCTGCTCACCCGCAATGAGGACGCCTTCATGGCGCTCGACGAGCGCGTGCGCGTCGCGCGCCAGGCCGGGGCGGAACTGTTCCTCTCGATCCACGCCGATACGCTGGGCGAGGCCAGCGTGGAGGGGGCGACGGTGTACACGGTCTCCGCCCGCGCCTCCGACTCAGAGGCGGCCAAGATCGCCGAGAAGGAGAATTTCGCCGATCGCGCCGCCGGGCTCGAGCGCAAATCCGAGGAAGCGGGCGAGGTCGGCGACATTCTCTATGATCTCACCCGCCGCGAGACGCGCGCCTATAGCCATGTCTTCGCCCGCACGCTGATCGCCTATTGGCAGACGGTCGGCCATCTCAACAAGAATCCGAGCCGCTCGGCCGGCTTCGTTGTGCTGAAAGCCTTCGATATTCCGTCCGTTCTGCTGGAGCTCGGCTATTTGTCCAGCACGCGCGATCTCTCGCGACTGCTGTCGCCGGAATGGCGCGAGCGCGCCGCGGAGGCCACGGCGCAGGCGATCGAGCGCTATTTCGACGAGCGCCGGGAGCCAGCGCAGGTTCAGGCCAGCGCGCCCTCTCAGGCCGTGGCCACGACGCAGCGCCCACAATAAAACATAAAAATTGGGATAAGGATGGAGGTGGCCGGAGGCCGATTCGGGTTTCCGTCACGACAAAATTTGCTCTAAACGGGACGCCGTCGGCGCGACGCGCTCCAGATTTGAAGCAACGCGTCTCCCTCGAGGATCATCCTTCATGCGTCTGCTCGTCCGGTTCTTCGGCTTCCTCTTCGCGACCGGCGCCATCGTCTTCCTGATCGCCGTGACCGGGGCGGCCGGCGTCGTCTACGTATTCTCGAAGGATCTGCCGGACACGGCGCAATTGCGCAATTACGAGCCGCCGGTCACGACGCGCATCCACGCCAATGACGGCTCCATCCTCGCCGAATATTCGCGCGAGCGCCGGCTGTTCCTGCCGACCTCGGCGATTCCGCCGCTCGTCAAGCAGGCCTTCATCTCGGCCGAGGACAAGAATTTCTACACGCATAATGGCGTCGATTTCGAGGGCATCGCCCGCGCGGCCTCGATCCTCGCCCAGGGCGGGCGCCATATGCAGGGCGCGTCCACCATCACCCAGCAGGTGGCCAAGAACTTCCTCGTCGGCAATGAGCGCAGCTTCGAGCGCAAGATTCGCGAGGCGCTGATCTCCTTCCGCATAGAGGCGGCCTATCCCAAGGACCGTATCCTCGAGCTCTATCTCAACGAGATCTATCTCGGCCTCGGCAATTATGGCGTCGCAGCCGCGGCGCTGAACTATTTCAACAAATCGGTCTATGAGCTGACGATACCGGAGGCGGCCTATCTCGCCGCCCTGCCCAAGGCGCCGAACAACTACCATCCCTTCCAGCATCGCGACCGTGCGCTCGAGCGCCGCAATTATGTCATCGACCGCATGGTCGCCGACGGCTTCGTCTCGCAGAAGGACGGCGACAAGGCCAAGACCGAGCCGCTCGGCGTCAATCCGCGCGTGACCTCGCCCAACACCTATGTCGCCGGCTATTTCGCCGAGGAGGTGCGCCGCGAGCTGCTCGACAAATATGGGGACAAGAAGCTCTATGAGGGCGGCCTTTCGGTGCGCTCGACGCTCGACCCCAAAATGCAGGCCATCACCCGCAAGGCGCTGGCCGACGGTCTGGTGCGCTTCGATGAGGCGCATGGCTTCCGCGGGCCGATGCGCCATATCGACATCTCCTATGATTGGGGCCTGCCGCTCGCCGATATTCCGGCGCTGGGCGATGTGAAGCCCTGGCGTCTCGCCGTGGTGCTGGAGACGAATGACGGCTTCGCCCGCATCGGCCTGCAGCCCGGACGCGAAAAATCCGGCGAGGTGGCGCGCGAGCGCGAGACCGGCCAGCTCTCGCAAGAGGGCATGCGCTGGGCCGGCCGCAGCATTCGCACCGCAGTGACGCCGGGCGACGTCATCTATGTCGAGCCGCTCTCCGGCCGCCCGGGGCAGTATCGGCTGCGGCAAATCCCGGAAATCTCCGGCGCCATGGTTGCGATGGACCCGTATACGGGCCGCGTCTTCGCCATGGTCGGCGGCTTCTCCTACGATCAGTCGGAGTTCAACCGCGCGACGCAGGCGCTGCGCCAGCCGGGCTCCTCCTTCAAGCCCTTCGTCTACGCCACAGCGCTGGACAATGGCTACACGCCCTCCTCCTCCATTCTCGACGAGCCGATCACCATCGTGCAGGCCAATGGCGAGAGCTGGACGCCGGAGAATTTCGAGGGCGCCCACGGCACTGGCGCGCATCCGCTGCGCTACGGCGTCGAGCATTCCAAGAATATGATGACGGTGCGCCTCGCCAAGGATGTCGGCATGCCGCTGATCGCCGAATACGCCAAGCGCTTCGGCATTTACGACGACATGCCGCTCTATCTGCCCATGGCGCTCGGCGCCGGCGAGACGACGGTGATGCGCATGGTGACCGCCTATTCCATGCTCTGCAATGGCGGCAAGCGCGTGAAGGCGACGCTGATCGACCGCATTCAGGACCGCTGGGGCAAGACGATCTATCGCCATGACGAGCGCCAGTGCCTGGGCTGCGACGCCCCCAAATGGGAGAGCCAGAACGAGCCCAAGCTGATCGACAAGCGCGAGCAGGTGCTCGATCCGCTGACCGCCTATCAGATCACCTCGATCATGGAAGGCGTCATCGAGCGCGGCACCGGCCAGTCGATCAAGGCGGTGGGCAAGCATCTCGCCGGCAAGACCGGCACCACCAACGAGGCCAAGGACCTCTGGTTCGTCGGCTTCTCGCCCGATCTCGCCGTCGGCGTCTATATCGGCTACGATCGCCCCCGCCCGGTCGGCGAGGGCAAGAGCGCGCAAGCGGCGACCTATGCCGCGCCGATCTTCCGCGACTTCATGACGGTGGCGCTGAAGGACAAGCCCGACGTGCCTTTCCGCGTGCCGCCGGGCATAAAGCTGATCACGGTCGACCCGCATTCGGGCCTGCGCTCGAAGGGCTCCGGCTCCATCCTCGAAGCCTTCAAGCCCGGCACAGCGCCGCCGGATTCCTACTCCCCGGCCGGCAGCGACGGCGGGCTCCAGTCCGGCGCCGCGCAGGATGTGGACAAGCAGGTGGGCAGCGGGACGGGCGGGTTGTACTGAGCGGGGTGGGAGTTCGGATCAGGATACCAGACGCCCGATCTCGACTATGAGCTTTCCTCCCGGCCGTGAAAACTTTCGATCATGGCGGCGAGGAAGGACTCCGCCTTCAGTCTGTGCAGCTTCGGCGTGCGCCCCGCGTGATCGGCGAGAAGCGCGAAAAATGCAAGTTGCGCCCGGCCATTGCCGTCTCGAAACGGATGGACGGCGTTGAGTTCGGACAAGAAGCGAGCGGATCGCGTGGCGAAGAGATCGACGGGCAAATCCCTGAGACAGCCGTCGTTTCGAAGGCCGTCGAATATCCGCGCCATTTCGGCGGCGATATGCTCCGGGTAGCAGAACATGCTCGCGCCCTTGGCGATTCTGACGGAACGGAAACAGCCGGCCCAGCGATAGACGTCTCCGAAAATATGGCGATGGACGGCGCGATAATGTCGAACGCCGAAGCGCCCCGTCGGCAGCGGTTCGGAAAACCGTTGTGCGTCGCATCCGCTTCGAATGCGTCGAGATCGGCCTGCGCGCGAAGTCCAAGACGATTTTTCAGAACCGTCGTTCCGCTATAGCAATAGGGATCGACGACGGCGCGATACACTGCGCCTTAAGCTTTTTTCGCGTGCTTTTCGTAGATCGCGCGGCGACGCTCCGCATCGGTCAAGCCACGACGCTCGAAGTCGGCGAACATTCTCTTGCTGTCGGCGTCGAGACGCACGCCCTCGACAGCGCTGATGCGCGAAAAGCCCACCAGCCCCAAGGTAAGGGACCGGCGCCGGACGATGGGACGATCTCGCTTCGCCATTCCCGAAGACTATCACGAAGTCGCCGGGCGAAAACAGCTATCAGCGTTCTCGCCTCTACTCCCCCGCGCTCCGCAGCGCCGCCGCCGCGGCGAAGGGGCAGAGCGCCAGCGCGCCGAGGCTGATCGCGCATAAAATGGCGAAAGGCGCGGCGAAGGACACTGTGCCGCCTGTCGCCGCCTCCGCCGCCGAGACGCCGAAAATCAGCACCGGAATCGTCAGCGGTAGCACCAGCAACGCCATCAGCAGACCGCCGCGGCGCAGCGTGACCGTCGCCGCCGCGCCAATGGCGCCGATCAGCGTCAGCGCCGGCGTGCCGGCCAGCAGCGTCAGCGTCACGGCGGCGAGCGCCGTCTCCTCCTGCTGGAGCATCAGGCCGAGGAAAGGCGCGGCGAGCGTCAGCGGCAGGCCGGTCGTCACCCAATGGGCGGCGCATTTCACCAGAACCGCCAGCTCGAGCGGCGCGCGGCCGAGGTGAAAGAGATCGAGCGAGCCGTCCTCGAGATCGGCCTGAAACAGCCGATCGAGGCAGAGAAGGCTCGCCAGCAGCGCCGCGATCCACAAGATCGCCGGGCCGATGCGGGCGAGAAGATTGGGGTCCGGGCCGATGGCGAAGGGCGCGATCGACACCATCACCAGAAAAAACACGACGCCCATGGTCGCCGAACCGCCGATGCGGCGGGCGACGCGCAAATCGCGCAGGAAGAGAGCGAGAAGCGGAGAATTCACGAATTCGCTCCCAGCGCCAGCTCGCGCGCATCCTCGAGGCCGAGCGGCTCGTGAGTGGCGGCGATGATCATTCCGCCGAGCGCCCGGTGCTCCGTCATCAGCCGCGCGAGCCGCACCCGCGAGGCGGCGTCGAGCGCGCTGGTCGGCTCGTCGAGCAGCCATAGCGGCCGGAAAACCACCAGCAGACGGGCGAGCGCGATGCGGCGCTTCTGCCCGGCGGAGAGCATGGCGACCGGCGTCTCCGAAAGATGCGCGAGCCCCACCCGCTCCAGCGCCTCCGCCGGCGAGAGACTACGCCGATCCGGCTCCTCCCCCAGAAATTGCGCCCAGAACTCCAGATTCTCGCGGGCGGTGAGCGGCGCCTTCAGCCCATCGGCATGGGCCAGATAATGGAGCAGCGTCGCCGGCTCTTCCGCCTCCGCGGCGCCCTCGATCGCAATATGGCCGGAAAGACGCGGCAAAAGGCCCGCGAGCGCGCGCAAAAGCGTCGATTTGCCGGCGCCGTTGCGGCCGGTGACGATCAGCGCCTCCCCGCTCGCGAGCGAGAAGCCGAGGCCCGCGAGCACGCGCCGCCCGCCGCGGGCGATGGCGAGATCCTCTACCCGCAGGCGCAGGGCGGAGGCGCGCTCGGCATGGGGACGGGACGGAGGATGCGGAATGTCGGTCATCGGCAGAGCCAATAGAGCAACTCCGCCGCAGGGGAAATCCCCGCCTCCGGCGCGCCTGCAGAGGAGGACTTCCCCCGCGCCACGATGCTTTCGCTGGCGCTATGGCGCCGAAGGGTGCTAAGCCTGCGGGCCGACCGCGGACGTTCCGAGGAATCGGGCGTCCTCTTCCAATGCGGCGCCGCGAGACGCGCGCGCGGCCGCAGACTCGAGGGATGACGCACTAAGTGGCGAAGCATAACAGCCTTTCGGATTACGCATCGAGACGATTTCGTTTCGCCGGCAATGCGCTCCTCCAATATCACGATCCCTTCTTCGCGCAGATCGATCGGCTTCGCGCCGATTTCGAGGCGAAGGGGACGCATTTCGTCAGCTTCGCCAATTACGACTATCTCGGCCTCGCCAATCACCCCAAGATTCTCGAGGAGGCCGATCACGAGCTGCATCGGCTCGGCGTCGGCGCGCTGGCCTCGCGCCTCGTCGGCGGCGAGCGCTCGACTCACAAGCCCTTCGAGGCGGAGATCGCCGAATTTCTCGGCATGGAGGCGGCGCTGACGCTGGTCTCCGGCTATCTCGCCAATGTGACGACCATCTCCTGGCTGCTCGGCAAGCGCGACGCTCTGTTCATCGACGAGCTCGCCCACAACAGCATCGTCGCCGGCTGCGAAGCCTCTTCGGCGGAGGTGATCAAATTCCGCCACAACGACTTCGAGCATCTGGACCATCTTCTCGCCAAGAAGCGCGAAGACTTCCGCCATGTGCTCATTGTCGTCGAGGGCATATACAGCATGGACGGCGACACCGCCGATCTGCCGCGCCTCGTGGAGCTGAAAGAGCGCCATGACGCCTGGCTGATGGTCGATGAGGCGCATTCGCTCGGCGTGCTGGGCGAGACGGGCCGCGGCCTCGCCGAGCTGCAGGGCGTCGATCCCGGCCGGCTCGATCTCGTCGTCGGCACCATGTCCAAGACCCTCGCCTCCTGCGGCGGCTTCGTCTGCGCGAAGAAGCCGGTCATCGACTGGTTCCGCTATACTCTGCCGGGCTTCGTCTACAGCGTCGGCCTGTCGCCTGTTATCCTCGCCGCCGCACGCACCGCCCTGCGGCTGATGCAGGAGGAGAGCTGGCGCGTGGGCAAGCTCGCGCGCAATGCGGAGCTGTTCCGCGACTACGCCCACGCCAATGGGCTGAGCACCGGGCCGGCGATCGGCCGCGGCGTGGTGCCGATTCTGTTCCAGGACAGCGTCGAGACCATGTGGGCCTCGCAGCATCTGCTCGGCCTCGGCTTCTATGTGCCGCCGATCGTGCAGATCGGCGTGCCCAAGGACCAACCACGTCTGCGTTTCTTCCTCTCCGCCAATCATTCCGAGGATGAGATTCGCGCCGTGCTCGACGCGCTGCGCGATCTGCCGCCGGTGGCCGCAGAGGCGCATGAATTGGTGAAAAAGGCGATGGCGGGCGCGAGCCTGTGAGGGAAATGAGGGAGTGAGCGGGGAATAGAGAAAACGCAGGCCGCCGCTCGCGACTGCCTGCCGCCTGCCCCCACTCGCTCCGCTCTCCCGCGTCGATATGCCAGCTTTCGCTCGCTTCTCTAGCTCGATAGGTGTTCGCTATGGCCGGCATCGAGATTGTTCCTGTCGATAATCTTTCGCGATTCCTGACCTTCTGCAAGCTGCCGCGTCTCATCTATAAGGGCCAGAAAGGCTTCGCGCCTTCGCTCGACGTCGAGCGCTGGAATCTCTACAGCCACAAGCTCAATCCGCATTTCAAGCATGTGGAGGCGCAGGAATTTCTGGCGCGCAAGGACGGCAAATGGGTCGGCCGCATCGGCGCGCAGGTCTATAAGCCCGAGATTCAGCCCGTCTCCACCTCGCGCTGGCAATTCGGCTCGCTCGACGCCATCGACGACATAGAGGTGGTGCGCGCATTGACGCAGGCCGCGGAGGAATGGCTGCGCGCGCGCGGCGCGGAGACCATCGTCGGCCCCTTCGCACCGGACATCAATGGCGAAAGCGGCATGCTGATCGAGGGTTTCGAAGCGACGCCGATGTTTCTGATGCCCTGGCATCCGCCCTATCTGTCGCGGCTCATCGAGGCGCTGGGCTACGACAAGGCGAAGGATCTGATCTCCTACCGGCATCTCTCCGCGGAGCAGGATCTCAGCAAGGAACGCCGCATCGCCGACCGCCCCGAATGGCGCAACCGCTTGAAGATTCGCCAGCTCGATCGCGATCATCTGAAGCAGGGCGAAACCGCGCTGATGTCCGATCTCTTCAACGACGCCTGGCGCGGCAATTGGGGCTTCGTGCCGCTCGGCAAGGACGAGCTCGACGGCTTCGCCGACCTCATGAAATATGTGATGCCGCCGGAATTCGGCATTGTGCTCGAATTCGACGGCGAGCCGGTCTCCTTCGCGGTGGCGCTGCCCAATCTGCACGAGATCACCGCCGATTTCGACGGCAAGCTCCTGCCCTTCAATCTGTTCAAGCTGATCTCGCGCATCCGCAAGCACAAATTCTCGACCGCGCGCCTGCTGCTGCTCGGCACGCGCAAGACGCTGCAGAACAGCGCCACGGGCGGCGCGATCCTGCTGTCGCTGATCGAGGACATGCGGCGCCGCAGCTGCGTCGACGCCAGCATCGTCGCCCTCGAGGCCGGCTGGGTGCTCGAGGACAATATGGGCATGCGCAAGCCGATCGAAATGTTCGGCGGCAAGATCGACAAGATTCACCGCGTCTATGAAAAGCGCGTGGCGGGCGCGCCGCCCGCTGCAACCGAGGCTGTGAGAGAAGAGGCGACGCCATGAATGTCATCTCGATTTCTTCGACGTCCTCCGCCGATCGCTCGCATGTCGAGCGTCGCCGCCTCATTCTCGAGGCGCATCCGGAAGTGAGGACGCTGTTCGGCAAGGACGATCTCACCTTCAAGATCACCGCCGGCATATTCGTCGGCCAGCTGACGATCGCCGCCATTCTCGGCTGGCTCGGCCCCTCCTATTGGCCGCTCGCCCTGCTGCTGGCGATTTGCGTCGGCGCCTTCGCCAATCACGCGGCTTTCGTCGCCATTCACGACGCGATCCACAATTGCGTGTTCGAGAACACGCTCTACAACAAGCTCACCGCCCTGCTCGCCGATCTCCCCAACGCCTTTCCGACGGCGATGGGCTTTCGCTGCTATCACATCAAGCATCACTCGCATCTGTCGGCCTATGATTACGACGCCGACATTCCGAGCCATTGGGAGGTGGAGTGGGTGGGCAACAGCACATGGCGCAAGGCGCTGTGGCTGTTCTTCTTCCCGGCGATCCAGCTGGCGCGCCTCTCGCGGCTGAAGGGCACTGTGCCGATCATGGGCCTGTGGACCTATATCAACACGGCCGTCATCCTGCTCTTCGACGTCTTCGTGCTCTGGGCCTTCGGCCCCAATGCGCTGCTCTATCTCGTGCTGTCCTTCTGGTTCTCGGTCGGCGGGCTGCATCCTCTGAGCGCGCGCTGGGTGCAGGAGCATTTCGCCTTCGGCCCCAATCAGGGCACGTTCGACTATTACGGCCCGCTCAACAAGGTCGCGCTCAATATCGGCTATCACAACGAGCATCACGACTTTCACGAGATTCCGTGGCGGCGTCTGCCGGAGCTCACCGAAATGGCGCCCGAGTTCTACAAGCCGCTCGGCGCCCATTATTCGTGGTTCGCCCTGCTCGTCACCTTTGTCTTCGACCCGCGCTATTCGCTGCAGACGCGCTCCGCCAATGTGGAGACCGCCAGCGCCGCGCAGCTCGTTCCCGTCCCGGCGGAGTAGAGTTTCCCATGACTGCCACTGAACACGAGACGCTCGACGCATCGCCGCGCCTCTTCGAGAGCGACCTTCTCGACAAATATTCGCGCGTCCATCACCTGACCCCGCCGCTCGTCTATGGGCCGATCATTCTCTGGCTCATCGCCTATGCGAGCAATTATGCGAGCGCGGGCTATATCCTCCTCGCCTTCGTCGCCGGCTATTTGGCCTGGACGCTGACCGAATATTTCGGCCATCGCTTCCTGTTCCACACGGTGTTTCCGCTGCCCTTCGGGCTCGGGCCGCGCTTCCAATTCCTCATCCACGGCGTGCATCACATCTATCCGAGCGATCCGCTGCGGCTCGTCATGCCGCCGCTGCTGTCGACGCCGATCATGCTGATCGCGCTCTCGCTCATCCGCCTCGTCTTCGGCGGCGATTTCGCCTGGCCCATGCTGGCGGGCTTCATCGCCGGCTATGTGCTCTATGACTGCGTGCATTATTGGACGCATCACGGCCAGCCCAAATCCAAGCTCGGCCATCTGGTGCGCCGGCTGCATATGCTGCACCATTTCCGTGATCCGGAGCGCGGCTTCGGCGTCCATGCGATCTGGTGGGATTACGTCTTCGGCACCAATTACGAGCAGGGCCAGACGCCCGGAAACCGCGCGGTGTGACGCACTTATCGTCGCAGGACCTTCCATGCGCCGCTTTCGGTCATAAATGAGCCGGAGAGCGCGCGCATAGGGCGCGAAGGCCCGGCGCCCGCCGCGTCTCGAGCGAGCCGAACCATGTCGAGCCTCAAAGGTCCGCCTTCGCCTGCGGCGAGTTCCGATCTGCCTCGCGCCGAGCATGGCCGTATCCGCACGATCTTCGCCACGCTCGCGCCGCAGCTCGTACGCTGGTATCGCTCCCCGCTGCCCTGGCGCATCGCCATCGGCGTGCTCGCCGCGGCCGCGGGAGTCGTCTGGCGGCTGCTGATCGCCGGCGAGAGCGGCGGCCACACCTATGTCACCTTCTATCTTCCCGTCCTCGTCGCTTCCTTCACCGGCGGCGCGGTCTCCGGCGCGCTGACGCTGGTCATCAGCGCCGCCGTCGCCCAGCTCTGGCTCGCGCGGATCGAGGGCCTCGAGGATGCGCTCGCCTTCGCGACATTCCTCACGACCAACAGCCTCATCGTCGTTGTCGGCGAAGCCTTCCAGCGCACGCTGACGCATGTCGACAATCTGGAGACGCGCCATGCGATGGAGCGGCTCGCGGCGCAGAATGCGCGGCTCGTCGAGCAGTTCGGCAATGTCGCGCTGGCGGCGCCCGGCGTCGTCTTCTCCTTCCGGCTCGACACCGGCGGCTTCAGCTCCTGCCCTTATCTCGCGGAGAATGTGCGCAATGTCTTCGGCGTCGCGCCGGAGGAGATTTGCGACAACGCCGCGCCAATGCTCCGCCGCATCGACGGCGCCGACAATGAGCGCATGCGTGCGAGCTTCGCGCGCTCGGCGGCGCAGATGACGCTTCTGCGCGAGCAGTTCCGCTACGACCACCCCTCCAAGGGGACGATCTGGCTGGAAACGCAAGCGCAGCCTGTGCGCCAGGCCGACGGCTCCACCATCTGGCACGGCTATGCGCAGGATGTGACCGAGCGCCGGCGCGAGGAGGCGGCCCGGCTCGCGGCCGAGCGCGCGCTAGAGCAGCGCATCGTCGAGCTCGAGCGCGTCAATGAACGGCTCGCCCGCTTCGCCTATGTCGCCTCGCATGATCTGCAGGAGCCGCTGCGCAAGATCGTCGCCTTCTCGCAAATGCTCGACGCCGCCGTCTCCTCCTCCGATCAGAAGGACATTTCCTATGCGAGCGAAGTGATGCGCGGCTCGGCGCTGCGCGCGCGGGAGCTGGTCGAGGATCTGCTCGTTTATTCGCGCGTCGTCGAGGCGCCGCTCAAAGTGCAGCGGCGCGATCTGCGCGTCGAGATCCAATCGGCGCTGACCGATCTCTCCGAGCTGATCGAGGAATCGGGCGCCGATGTCAGCCTCGACGCGCCCTGCGTGGAGTTCGAGGCGGACCCGCCGCAATTCGCACGTCTCATGCATAATCTCGTCAGCAATGCGATAAAATTTCGCCGGCCGGGCGAGACGCCCCGCATCGCCATCCACGCGAATGTCGAGGACTCTCTGCTGCGCCTCTCCGTCTCCGATGACGGCGTCGGCTTCGAGGCGAAATATGCGAGCGCCATTTTCGAGCCGTTCAAGCGCCTGCATAGCAAGGCGGAATATCCGGGCACCGGAATCGGCCTCGCCATTTGCAAAACGATCGCCGATCGCCATGGCTGGACGCTGGCCGCACGGTCGCAGCCGCTACAGGGCGCTACATTCGAATTGACGATGCGGCTGCCGAGCTGACGGCCGCGCTCACGAATGAGACGAGCATCCATGCATGAGCTTTTTGCGCTGGCCGCGCGCTCGCGGGCTCTGCCCATTTGGGCGCGCTTTCTCGGAGCGTCCGGCCTTTCCCTGGGCGCGTTCGCGCTGCAGACATTGCTGCATGAGAGATTGCCGCCGGGACAGCTGCTCCTTTTCATTCCCGCCGTGATGTTCTCGGCGCTGCTCTTCGGCGGCGAGGCGGGCGGCTGGTCGATGGCCTTCGGCGCGGCGCTCGCCGCTTATTTTTTGTTTCCTGGCGAAGGCTTCGCCGTATCGGACCCGGCGGAAGCCCTCGCTCTCGTGCTGTTCATCGCCGTCGCTCTCGCCATCGTCTTCGTGATGCAGGAGCTCTCGGGCGTGATCGATCGCAGCGACAGCGAGGCCACCGCCGCCCAGACGCTGGCGACCAAGACCGAGCGATTGAAGAAGCTCTATCTCCAGGAAATGGCGCATCGCACGAAGAATGATCTGCAATTCGTCTGCTCAATGCTGCAGACCGAGGCGCGCGCGCTCGAGGACGACAATGCGCGCGCCTCATTGCTCGCGGCGTCGAGCCGCGTCGCCGTGGTGAGCCGCGTCTATGCGCTGCTCCAGCATGACGGGGGGCGCGATGTGTGGATGCGGCCGCTCATCGACGATCTCTGCGCCAATCTTCGGCTGGCGCTCATCGGCGAGCGGCCGATCGCGCTGCGGACCGAGGTCGCCGATTGCGCGCTCGAGGTGGACGAGGCGCGCGCAGTCGCGCTGATCGTCAACGAGCTCGTCGTCAATGCGCTGAAATACGCTTTTCCCGAGGAGCGCGCGGGTACGGTGAAGGTGCGGCTGACGCGCGAGGGCGACGATCTCGCCCTCACCGTGGAAGATAATGGCGTCGGCCCCGCCTCGATGGAAGCGATGGGCCTCGGCTCGGGTCACAAGCTGGTGCGCTCGCTCGGTCAGCAGCTCGGCGGCGCCGCCATCATAGAGCCCGGCGCCGACAGGGGCCTGCGCTGCGAGCTGCGCTTCCCGGCGCCGCCAGAGTGAAATTCACCCCGCCTTTTGCTCGATCTCCTCCATATCCTCGTCGGAGAGGCCGAAGTGATGGCCGATCTCATGCACGAGGACATGGGTGATGATCTCTTGCAGCGTGTCCTCGCCATCCGCCCAATAATCGATGATCGGACGGCGGTAGAGCCAGATCATATTGGGCGGCTCGCCAGTATGCGCCGAGGCCTCGCGCTGGGCGAGACCCTGGCCGCGGAACAGCCCCAAAAGATCGAACTCGGTCTCGCATTCCATCTCCTCTAGGATTTCCTCGTCCGGGAAATCCTCGACATGGATCACGAGACCTTCGCAGAGCCGCGTGAAGCGCGACGGCAGCGAGGCGAAAGCCGCATCGGCCAGCACCTCGAGGTCCTCGAGCGAAGGGGCGCGGAGCTGGGCGAGAGCGCTATCGTCGAGAGGCGAGGCCATGCGAGACTTACCTCCAGCTGCGAACGTCCACGAAATGGCCGGCGATGGCCGCCGCCGCCGCCATGGCGGGCGACACGAGATGGGTGCGGCCCTTGAAGCCCTGGCGGCCCTCGAAATTGCGGTTCGAGGTCGAGGCGCAGCGCTCGCCCGGCTCGAGACGATCCGGATTCATCGCGAGGCACATGGAACAGCCCGGCTCGCGCCATTCGAAGCCGGCGGCGGTGAACACCTTGTCCAGCCCCTCCGCCTCGGCCTGCGCCTTCACGAGGCCGGAGCCCGGCACAACGATGGCGTTGACCTTGGCGTTGATCTGCTTGCCGGCGATGACCGCCGCGGCGGCGCGAAGATCCTCGATGCGGCCATTGGTGCAGGAGCCGATGAAGACGCGATCGATGGCGATGTCGCTGGCCTTCTCGCCGCCCTTGAGCCCCATATACTCGAGCGCGCGGGCGATGGCCTGACGCTTGGCCGGATTGGCGACGCTGTCCGGCGTCGGCACCAAGCCGGAGATCGGCATCACATCCTCGGGCGAGGTGCCCCAGGTGAGGGTCGGCGGCAGAGCGGCGGCGTCGAGCACGATCACGCGGTCGTAATGCGCGCCCTCGTCGGAGCGCAGCGTCTCCCAATAGCGGACGGCGGCGTCGAAGATCTCGCCCTGCGGGGCCTTGGGCCGGCCGCGGAGATATTCGTATGTCTTCTCGTCCGGCGCGACGAGGCCGGCGCGGGCGCCGCCTTCGATCGACATGTTGCAGACGGTCATGCGGCCCTCGACCGAAAGATCGCGGATCGCCTCGCCCGCATATTCGATCACATGGCCGGTGCCGCCGGCGGTGCCGATCTCGCCGATGATGGCCAGAATAATATCCTTGGCGGTCGCGCCCTCGGCCAGCTTGCCGTCGACGCGCACCAGCATGTTGGCGGCCTTTTTCTGGATCAGCGTCTGCGTCGCCAGAACATGCTCGACCTCCGACGTGCCGATGCCATGGGCGAGCGCGCCGAAGGCGCCATGCGTGGAGGTGTGGCTGTCGCCGCAGACGATCGTCGTGCCGGGCAGGGTGAAGCCCTGCTCCGGGCCGACGATATGCACGACGCCCTGACGCGAATCATGCTCATTATAATATTCGACGCCGAATTCCGCGGCGTTGATGGCGAGCTGCTCGACCTGCGCCTTGCTCTCAGGATCGGTGATCGGCAGAGAGCGGTCGGTCGTCGGCACATTATGGTCGACGACGGCCAGCGTCTTGCCCGGCGCGCGGACCTTCCGGCCGGAGGTGCGCAGCCCCTCGAAGGCCTGCGGGCTCGTCACCTCATGAATCAAATGGCGATCGATGTAGATGAGGGACGCGCCGTCCTCCTGCTCGTGAACCACATGATCGTCCCAGATCTTGTCGTAGAGCGTGCGCGGGCGTCCTGCCATTTGTCTCGTTCCTGCTCCGAGCCGTAAAAAGAACCGTAATTCGGCCTCGACCGAACCGGGTAGGCTGTTCTACTCGCAACATGGGCGGCTTGGAAGCATGTAATCTCGCCGACGCCCCAGCGGGAGGTCCCTTCGACGTGACGCGAATATCGACGGCGCCGCCACAAGCGCTGACGGCGGCGCTGGAGCGCCTGTTGGACGAGCGCTCGCGCCGGGCTCTGGCGGAGCGGGCGGCGCGCATTTCCGCCCTCTATCGCTCCGGCGGAACGACGGCGCAGGCGATCCTCTGCGAGGACGACGCTCTCGCCTACGCCCTTTATCGGCTCCCGGCGACCTATGCGGCGACCATCCATGTTCTCGGCCGGCTCGCCGAACGGGCGCCGGATTTTTCGCCGCGGCGCATGCTGGACCTCGGCGCAGGGCTCGGGACCGCGAGCCTCGCCGCGCGCGCGCTCTGGCCGCAAATCGACGAGAATGTGCTGCTCGACCGCAGCGAGCCATTTCTCGCGCTCGCCCGCCGGCTCGCCGGCGAAGCGCTAGAGAAGGCGCGAATCGTCGCCGGCGATCTTTCCGCGCCGCCCGATCTCGGCGCGCCATTCGATCTCGTCGTCGCCAGCTATGCATCGACGGAAATCGCCGAGGACCGTCTCGATCGCGCCATGGACGCCGCCTGGCGCCTTTGCGCGGGGACGCTGATTCTCGTCGAGCCCGGCACGCCGCGCGATTATGCGCGGCTGATGCGGATGCGGGCGCGGCTCATCGCGTCGGGCGCGCGCGTCTCCCTGCCCTGCCCGCATTCGGCGCCCTGCCCGCTGGAGCCGCCGGACTGGTGTCATTTCTCGGTGCGGCTCGCCCGCTCGCGTGACCATAAGCTGCTCAAAGGCGCCGACGCGCCCTTCGAGGACGAGAAATTCGCCTATCTGGCAGCGACGAGAGAGGAAGCGGCGATCGCTCCGGCCCCGGCTCGGATGCTGGCGCGGCCGGAGGTCCTAAAGCATGGATTAAGGATAAAGCTTTGCACCATGGCGGGAATCGAAGAAGTTACGGTGGCGAAGCGCGATAAAGCGGTTTTCGCGCCTATAAAAAAGAAAGACTGGGGCGACGAAGTCGTCCAAGGGGAAACACCGGCGAGGGAATGACATGCAGCGCCCGAGGGTCGCGCCCTATCTCACCGTCTCGCCGGCCGCCGGCGCGATCGCTTTCTACACCGCCGCCTTCGGCGCGCAGCAACGGGCGCTGATGCCTTCCGTCGACGGAATGCGCATCGCCCATTGCGAGCTGACCATCAATGGCGGCTCGGTCATGCTCGCCGACGTCTTTCCGGAATTGGGCCACGCCCGCATGCCGCTGCCCGGCGAGCAGGTCACCGCCTCGGTGAGCCTGGAATATGACAAAGCGCATGAGGTGGACGAGATCGTCACCCGCGCGACCCAGCTCGGCGCAAAGGTCGAGACGCAGCCGACTAATACTTTTTGGGGCACGCGCTACGCCGCGCTGCGCGATCCATTCGGCCACAGATGGATATTGAACGCGCCGCTCGATTCCTCGGGCGGCTGATCCTCGGCGAAAGCCAGAGTCAAGGCTCGACGAAGAAAGACCGCCGCATCGAGGTCCAGGTTTCGAGCGCCAGCTCGATCTCCGACGGCGATTCGCAGCAGAATTGCGCGAGCGGCGAGGCGTCGCCGACCAGAATGGACGGCACCACCGCCGCCCGCGCCGGCAGCACGGCGCCGGACACGCTGGCGGCGATGACGAAAGCCTGATCGAAAGGCCGCGCGGCCTCGATCGCCCGCGTCAACGGCTCCGCGCCCTCGCCGGCGTCATGGAGCCCGGCGAAGCGACCGGCGAGGCCCAGCCCTTCCGCCAAAGCGGCGAGGTCCTGCGTCCCTGCCGCAAATGCGATATGGGTCCAGCCCTTGGCGGCCAGCGCCTCGAGCGTCTCCCCCGCGCCCTCCACGAGCCGCCAATCCGGATCGCGGCGCGCGACGACGCCCTCGAAATCCCAAAACAGGATTTTGCTCATCGATTCTCTCACATAGAGACAACAAAGCGATCCTGCGGCCTACCGCCGGATCGCTCCGCCACGCTCGCGATATTGGGACAGGCTCCGGGAGCCTTACTCGGCCGCGGGGGCCGGCTTGTCCTTGGCCTTCGCCTTATTGTCGATGCGCTCGGCGATGCGGGCGGATTTGCCGCGACGGTCGCGCAGATAATAGAGCTTGGCGCGGCGGACCTTGCCGCGGCGGACCAGCTTGATCGAGTCGATGAGCGGCGAATGGAGGGGGAACACGCGCTCTACGCCCTCGCCATAGGAAATCTTGCGGACGGTGAAGGCCTCGTTGATGCCGCCGCCCTGGCGGGAGATCACCACGCCCTCATAGGCCTGAATGCGGGAGCGCTCGCCTTCCTTCACCTTCACATTGACGATGACGGTGTCGCCGGGGCGGAATTCCGGGATCGACTTGCCTTCGAGAAGGCGGGCCGATTGCTCGGCGTCGAGTTGCTCGATGATGGAGGACATGAAAAAAACTCCTGCCGTTTCGCCTGTTGCCGCCGCGGCGGCTCTGGCGAGCGTTTCGGGACGCTGTTTTGATTTGGACGCGTCGCCATACACGAGGCGGTGCCGATTGTCGAGAGACGGGGGACGCGTTCTAGGGCGATCGAGTGAAGGCCAGCAAACCTCCCCCTCATGCTGAGGAGCGCCCGAAGGGCGCGTCTCGAAGCGCGAGGGGGAGCTCCAGATGGCCGCGCATGAAGGTTTCCTCGTCCTTCGAGACGCCGCTTCGCGGCTCCTCAGGATGAGGAAATCTTCACCCGAGCGCCCTGGACCGCGTTCACCCTCCCTCCCGATCGCCTACGGCGCTCGGGAGGGAGGTAAAACCGCCCTCTTCTCTCAGCTCTTCTCGTTCGGTCGGTTGGCCCCGTCTTCGCATGGCGCGGCCGGAGCGGCGCCGAGGGCGCCTTTGAAAGCGCGAGACCGAACAATGGCGCAAGACTTTCGCAGGATCGACGTCGCCGCCGCGCGCGACGTGATGAGCCGCGGCGAGACGCTCGTCCTCGACGTGCGCGACCCGCAATCCTTCGCGCGCGGCCACATAGAGGGCGCGGAGAACGCCTCCCAGGACGACATGACCTATTATCTCTTCGAGACGCCGAAGGACAAGCCGGTCATCGTCTGCTGCTATCACGGCAATTCCAGCCAGTCCTACGCCCGCATCTTCGCCGATATGGGCTTTGCCGAGGTCTACAGCCTGGACGGCGGCTATGAAGCCTGGGCGGCGGCCGAGCGGGCTTGAGGCGGGATAGTTGCGCTCGGGTTCTTGCGCTCGGGCGCCCGCATTGTCATAAGGACCGCCGGCCTCAACCACTCGGCGCTCCTCATGACCAGCTTTCCGCAGCGCGTCTTCTCCGGCGTGCAGTCCACCGGCAATCTGCATCTCGGCAATTATCTCGGCGCGATCGTCAAATTCGTCGAGCTGCAGCAAAGCTTCGACTGCCTTTATTGCGTCGTGGACTTGCACGCCATCACCGTGCCGCAGGACCCGATCGCGCTGCGCAACAACACGCGCGAGATCGCCGCGGCCTTCATCGCCTGCGGAATCGATCCGAAGAAGAACATCGTCTTCAATCAGAGCCAGGTGGCCGAGCACGCCGAGCTCGCCTGGGTCTTGAATTGCGTCGCCCGCATCGGCTGGCTGAACCGCATGACGCAGTTCAAGGACAAGGCCGGCAAGGATCGCGAGAACGCCTCCATGGGCCTGCTCGACTATCCGGTGCTGATGGCCGCCGACATTCTGCTCTATCGCGCCACCCATGTGCCGGTCGGCGAGGATCAGAAGCAGCATTTGGAGCTTTCCCGCGACATTGCGCAGAAGTTCAACAACGACTTCGCCGAATCGATCGCGCGCAACGGCTTCAACGACGCTTTCTTCCCGCTGCCGGAGCCGCTGATCTCCGGCCCGGCGACGCGCGTGATGAGCCTGCGCGACGGCACGAAGAAAATGTCGAAATCCGACGCTTCCGATTATTCGCGCATAAATCTCTCCGACGACGCCGACCAGATCGCGCAAAAGGTGCGCAAGGCCAAGACCGATCCCGACGCGCTTCCTTCCGAAGAAAAGGGCCTCGAGGGGCGACCGGAGGCGGATAATCTCGTCGGCATTTTCGCGGCGCTGTCGCAGCGCAGCAAGGCCGACGTGCTCGGAGAGTTCGGAGGCTCCAATTTCTCGACCTTCAAAGTCGCCCTCGTCGATCT
The DNA here is from genome assembly GCF_001644125.1 of Methylosinus sp. R-45379. Taxonomy (NCBI): domain Bacteria; kingdom Pseudomonadati; phylum Pseudomonadota; class Alphaproteobacteria; order Hyphomicrobiales; family Methylocystaceae; genus Methylosinus; species Methylosinus sp. R-45379. Next base: position 2,744 of record NZ_LUUM01000002.1, on the reverse strand, counting down.
CGCCGTGGCGAAGCTCTCGCCGATCACCGCCGAGATGCGCAAGCTGATGGCGGACGCAGCCTATATCGACGATGTGCTGCGCGACGGCTCCGCGCGGGCGCGGGAACTGGCGCGCACGAATATGGATGCGGTGAAGGATATCGTCGGTTTTCTGCGCTGAGGCGCGAAAACCCGGCCGTCATCGCGAGGAGCGCAGCGACGAAGCGATCCAGAGCAGCTAGGCGGCCCCTGGATCGCTTCGCTACGCGCGCGATGACGGAAACGGCCTCGGCCCGCCGCTCACCCAATCGAGCAATTGCACCGTGTGCACGATCGGGATCGCAGTCCCCTGCCCGATCTGAATCATGCAGCCGAGATTGCCGGCGGCGATGACCTGCGGCGCGACCAATTGGATATTGGCCACTTTGCGCTCGCGCAGCGCGCTCGCGAGCTCGCCCTGCAAGAGATTATAGGTTCCTGCCGAACCGCAGCAGATATGGCTCTCGGGAACGGGAACGACCTCGAAGCCCGCTCGACGCAGCAGCTCCATCGGCAGATCAGCGATCTTCTGCCCATGCTGCAATGAGCAGGCGGAATGATAGGCGACGCGCAGACGTCCGACATCGATCGACGGCGCGAAATCGAGCGCGGCAATAATCTCCGTCACGTCGCGCGCCATTGCGGCGATGAGCGCGGCCTTTTCGGCCAGCGCAGGATCGTCGCGGAACATATGGCCATAGTCTTTGACCGTCGTTCCGCAGCCGGAGGTGTCGATGACGATATGATCGAGCCCGCCGCGCTCGATCTCGCGCGTCCAGGCCTCGATATTGCGGCGCGCCAGCGCGTGTGAGTCCGCGCTCCTGCCGAGATGATGCGGCAGCGCGCCACAACAGCCGGCGCCCTCCGCCACCACTATTTCCGCGCCGAGACGCGTCAGCAGACGCGCGGTCGCTTCATGAATTTTCGTGTCGAGCACGGTCTGCGCGCAGCCGCTCAGCAGCGCGACGCGCATTTTGCGCGCGCCCTGCGCGGCGACGATTTGCGGGCGATCGATCGGCGAAGGCGCAGGCAAATGCGCCGGCGCCATTGCGATCATGTCTCGCATGCGTCGCGGCAGCAGGCCGGCGAAAGGACGCGCCAACGCCGCGGCGCGCATGGACTGGCGGAACAGCGTCGGCCGCGTCAGCACAAAAGCGAGCGTCGCGCGCAGCATGCGATCGAGAAGCGGACGCCGGTAGGTCTTCTCTATATGCGCGCGCGCATGATCGACGAGATGCATGTAATGCACGCTCGACGGACATGTCGTCATGCAGGAGAGGCAGGAGAGGCAGCGGTCGACATGGCGCACGGTGCGCTCGTCTGCGGCGCGGCCGTTCTCCAGCATCTCCTTCATGAGATAGATGCGCCCGCGCGGCGAATCGAGCTCGTCGCCAGTCAGCAGATAGGTCGGGCATGTCGCCGTGCAGAAGCCGCAATGCACGCAGGCGCGCAGAATCTTCTCCGACTGCGACATGTCGGAATCGGCGAGAAGCTCAGGAGAGAATTGCGTCAGCATCGTCGCTTCAGAACTCCGCGCGCAAGCGGCCGCGCTCCAGAATGAAGCGCGGATCGAAAGCCTCCTTCACGCGCCGTGTGAGCGACGCCAGCGCGGAAGGCTGCGGATGGAACACATCGACGCGCGCGCGCGTCGCCGCATCGGCGCGAATGAGCGTCGCATGGCCGCCGAGCGCATCGACGATGGCGCGTATGGCCGTCGCATGCGCGTCGGCCGCCGTCTCGAGGCGCAGCCAGACGAGGCCGCCGGCCCAATCATAGAAATGCGCGATCGGCGGCGCGCCGGCGCCGCGCAGCCGCTCGACGAAAGCGAAACCATTGGTCGGCGCGAGCGAGATGCGCCATATGACGCCCTCCCCCGCGATCGGCTCGGCGTCGCGAATGTGCGTCCAGAATGCGCGGCTTTCGTCTGCCGCGAGAACGCTCGTCGCGCCGCCGAAATCACCAAGAAAGCGCATGAGATCGTCGCGGCGCGTCGTGACGGAAATCTCCGGCCCCTCGAGCCGCAGCGCAGCGGCGTCGGCCTGCGGATCATAGGCGAAGCTCGACACTTCATAAGGCGAGCCCGACGCCTTGCGCAGCGCCGCGAGGCCCTTCTCCGCGCCGAGGCCGGAGAGCAGCAAGGTCTCTTCCGTCTCCGCCTTGGGCAGAACCTTCAGCGTCAGCTCGGTGAGCGCGGCGAGCGTGCCATAGGAGCCGGCGACGAGCTTGGAGAGATCATAGCCGGTGACATTCTTCATCACGCGGCCGCCGGATTTGACGATCTCGCCACGGCCGGTGACGCTGCGAAAGCCGAGCAGATGATCGCGCGCCGCGCCCGCCTTTATCCGTCGCGGGCCGGAAGCGTTGACGGCGATCACGCCGCCGATGGTGGCGTGATCGCGCGCGCCGCCGAGCAGCGCCGCATGATCCATCGGCTCGAAGGCCAATTGCTGATTTTGCGCATCGAGCAAAGCGACGATCTCGCGCAAGGGCGTGCCGGCGCGGGCCGTCAGCACCAGCTCCTGCGGCTCATAGAGCGTGACGCCCGTGAGCGCGGCGAGCGAGAGGATACGCTCGCGCTGCGTCGCGCGGCCGAGCGCGGCTTTGGAGCCATGCCCTTCGATCGACAAAGGCGCATCTTGCGCGAGCGCGGCGCGGATGGCTTCGGCGACATCGGCTTCGTCTCTCGGAGTCAGGCGCATGTGATGGGCTCGCGTCCCTTCTCCCGC
>NZ_LUUM01000001.1:0-87977 GCF_001644125.1 Methylosinus sp. R-45379 | reverse complement strand
AAACGTCGCCGGCGATGCGGTCGCCGGTGCGAATATAGCCATAGCCGGTGGCCGGATTGTCGGGCTTGACGCCGAGCGTGACGATATAGCCGTCCGCGGCGGCGGCCGCCGCTTTCTTGCACAGAGCGACGAGGCCTCGTGGGTCGCGCACCACATGATCGGCGGCGAGCACGACGACGATGGTCTGCGGCGAGCGGCGCGCGGCGACGCCGGCGGCGACGGCGACCGCGGCGGCCGAATCACGCCGGGTGGGCTCGAGGACGACATCGGCCGAGGCGCCGATGGCGCGCAGCTGATCGGTGACGAGGAAGCGATAATCGGCGTTGGAGATGATGACGGGCTTGTCGAACGCCTCGTCCGACAGCGTCTGAATGGTCGTCTGGAAGGTCGACAGCTCGCCGACGAGCGGAATGAATTGTTTCGGGAGCGTCTCCCGCGATTCGGGCCATACGCGCGTGCCTGCCCCGCCGCACATTATGACAGGAAGTATCTTCGTCATGTATCGCCTTTCGGTGGAAGGCCGTCGTCCAACGCCGCGCTCCTTACGAGACGACGGCGTGGACCGGATCTCGCCCACGGCCCGCATGTCGGGGTCGACGAGGCCCGATAGCATAGGCTGCGCCAATGCGCCAAAGATCACGTCAGCAATAGGCCGAACGACCTGGATTTGGCAAGCCGCCGCAATCGTTTCGAGCGATTCGGCGGTCGCTTCGGAACGGTTCGGACGTCACCAGCTATTTGAGGCGAAATTCAGCTCTTGCCCTTTTTTTCGAGCTCGGCCTTCAGCGCCAGCAGCTTGGCGAAGGGCGAATCAGGATCGGGCAGGCGCTCTTTCTCCCGTCTTTCCGGCGTGGAAAAGCTCCCATTGCCGCGGCGGCGGTCGTCCCGCGGCGGGCGACTGTCGCCGCGCGGTCCGTCGCTCCGCGGCTTGCCGCCGGAGCGGAAGCCGCTCTCCTTGCGGGCGTCGGGCCGCGGCCGATGCTCGGAATGCTCGCCTTCGCCTTGCTCGGGCCGCCGGCCACCGCCCTGGCCATGGCCCTGACCTGGCCCTTGGCCCGGTCGCGGGCCACGGGGGCGCTCGCCGGCCGGCCGCGCGGCGCGGCCTTCCTCCTGGCCCGGAGCGCCGCCGCCGTGACGCCGGCGCGGCGCCTGGGGCGCATGGCGCTGCAAGGTCCAAATCTCGATCGGCGCCGGCTCGGTCGCAACCGGCTCGGCGCTCGCCTCAGTCGCTTCTGTCTCAGTCGCTTCCGTCTCGGCCGCGACGGCGTCCGGCTCTTGCGGCGCGGGAGCCGCTTCGATGGGCGCCTCCTCTACGGCCGCCTCTTCGACGACCGGCGACGGAACCTCCTCTGCCTCCGCGACAGGCTCCACAGCCTCCGTGACAGGCTCGAGCGCCTCAGCCGGCTCGGCGGTCGATTCGCTGCTTTCCTCGGCCACAGCCAGAACCGGCGCGAGCGGCTCGGTCGCCGCCTTGGCCAGCAGCGGCACGGTGATCGCCGGTCCCTGACGCTCGGCCGATTGATAGCCGAGCGAGCGCAGAATGGAGGCGAAGGCCTCGCCCGCGCAGCCGGTGAGCGAGGTCATCGCCACTGTGACGATGAAACCCTCGCCATCGGCGGCGCCGGGGGGCGGATCGCCGGCAGTCACGCCCGGACGATAGGCGCTCGCCGGGCGGATGAGATCGGCGAGGCGCTCCAATATATCGACGCGCACCACGCGCTCGCCGCAGACGCGGAAGCCGGCGGCGCGATAGAAGCCCTTGGAGATCGCCGGATCGGCGGCGAAGGAGGTGCGGCCGGAGGCGGCGAGATGCGGCACCTCCTCGAGGCCCTTGAGATTGTCGAGCCCGCCATGCTTCAGGCCCCACAGCAGGGCGGCGAGCGAGCGCGGCGCCGGCTTCAGCAGCTGCGGCAGATAGAGGTGATAGGCGCCGAAACGCACGCCCTTCTTGCGCAGGGCGGCGCGGTCCTCCTGGGAGAGCGCCTTGATATCGCGCGCGACGCGGCTGCGCTCCAACACGCCGAGCTCCTCGGCCAGCTGAAAGGCGATGCCGCGGGAAACGCCCTCGAGCCCCTCGCCCTTCTCCAGCTCCTCCAGCGCGCCGAGCAGCTTCTTTATATGCTGGGCCAGCCACAGATCGAGCCGTTGCTGCACTTTCTCCAGCGCCGCGCCGGTCAATTGCTCGTCGGCGAGCAGGCGGACCACCGGGGTCAGCACGGCGGCGCCGGGCGCGATCTTGCCGACAGGCTCGCCGAGCCAGCGGATGGTCCCGTCATTGCCGAGCAGAAAAGCGTCGTCCACCGCGTCGAACACGCGGGCGGCGCGCGCCTCTATCTCGCCGGCGAGCGCTCGCTGCGCGGCGGCGTTCAGCGCCTTCGCCGCTTCGCCCGTGGCCTGTGGGTCGGCCGTGAAACGAAATCCCTGCAACTGTCCGACATGCTGACCTTCGACCATAACGTCGCCGGCAGTAGTGATTTCGGCTTCGAGCATCGCGTTCTCTCTCAGGCGGCGCATCAGCACACTGGTGCGGCGATCGACGAAACGCTGCGTGAGGCGTTCGTGCAGCGCGTCGGACAGACTGTCCTCTACCTGACGCGCGACGCTCTGCCAATGCTCTGGATTCTCGAGCCAGCCAGAACGATTGGCGATGAAGGTCCAGGTGCGCACCTGGGCGAGCCTTGCGGACAGTGTGTGAATGTCGCCGTCGATGCGGTCCACGGCGGAGATTTGCTTTGCGAACCAATCGCCTGGGATCAATCCGCGGCGCACCACAAAGCCATGGACGGCGAGCGCCAGCTCCGCATGAGCGGCCGGCGAGGTCTTGCGATAATCTGGAATTTGGCACACATCCCAGAGTCTCATAATATCTGCAATTGTTTTTGTGTTGCGCTGCACAGTCTCGTCGCGCGCGGCGACCTCGAGCACCATCTGATCCTCGGCGGTCCGCGCCCGCAGCAGGCATTCGTCGGGTGAGGCGCGCTCCAGCGATTCGACCAGCGCCTCGATCGAATCGAAATCGAGATCGCCATTGCGCCATTGCAGCGCGACCAGCGGATCGAACCAATGATTCTCCAGCGCCTCGACCGTCTGCTCGTCGAAGGGCGGGCAGCGGCCGGTGCTGCCGAAGGTCCCGTCATTCATGTTGCGGCCGGCGCGGCCGGCGATCTGCCCCATTTCCGCCGCGGTCAATCGGCGATGGCGCCAGCCGTCGAACTTGCGGTCGGCGGCGAAGGCGATGTGGTCGACATCGAGATTGAGGCCCATGCCTATGGCGTCGGTGGCGATGATGTAATCGACGTCGCCATTCTGGAACAGATCGACCTGGGCGTTGCGCGTGCGCGGCGAGAGCGCGCCCAGCACCACCGCCGCGCCGCCGCGCTGACGCTTGATCCATTCGGCGATGGCGTAGACGTCCTCGGCCGAGAAGGCGACGATGGCGCTGCGCGGCGGCAGCCGCGCCAGCTTGCGCTCGCCGGCGAAGGCGAGATGCGACAGCCGCGGCCGCGTGAAGATGGGAACGCCCGGCAGCAGCCGCTCGATCAAGGAACGCATGGTTTCCGCGCCGATCAGCAGCGTCTCCTGCCGCCCGCGCCAATGCAGCAGGCGATCGGTGAAGACATGGCCGCGGTCGAGGTCGGCGGCGAGCTGAATTTCGTCCACGGCGACAAAATCCACATCGAGATCGCGCGGCATGGCCTCGACGGTCGAGATCCAATAGCTGGGCGCGCGCGGCTTGATCTTCTCCTCGCCGGTGACGAGCGCGACATTCTCCGTCCCCACCCGCTCGGCGACGCGCGTGTAGACCTCCCGCGCGAGAAGACGCAGCGGCAGGCCGATCATGCCCGTCGAAAAGGAGAGCATTCGCTCTATGGCGTGGTGCGTCTTGCCGGTGTTGGTCGGCCCCAGAACGGCGGCGACGCCGGCGGTCGACGGTCGCACGCCCGGCGCGGCCGGCTTTTTGGCGGTGAGCATGGGGCTCATGATTTTTCTTTATATTTCACCTCGAGCCCCGACGCGAGCCCGGCTCCCCGAATCGATAGCGGCGATCGTCCCGGAATGGAACGGCGAAGATCGCGCTATTTTACGCTTCGAACAGGCGTCGAACGAATCGCGGCCGAATCGCCGACGCTTTTCGAATCACGCTCTGTTCGCTCGAGATATGGTTGGTCCTCACGCCTGCGAACGCTATGGCTTCCAAATCTCGCCTTTTGCAGCAGTCTTGCGCGACGCGCCTCGCATGACTGCGCGCGGACTCCGCCGCGGCTCCCTGTCAACATGCGAATTGCGACGGCCCGACGACGCTGGCGTTAAGCTTTGGAATCTTGCCGGAACGGAGCGGGCACGAATCGGCGATATCGCCGCGTTGTCGCGCCGTTCCCTCGAGAACTCGAGGCTTTCGCCCGGCCGTCGCGCTATTTCGCGCCGCTTCCGCGCCTGCCCGGCGCGCCGAGCGCGGCGACGCATTTACCTCCTCGTCTCGAAATCGGACGTTTCGGCGCGCGCTCGCAGCGCTCGGAGCGCTTCTCGCCCGGCCTGTCGCGCGCTCGCGCGCCGCCCCAATGCGATTCGCGCGGCGTCGGCAGGGTTAACGCGATACGCCGCGCGAGCGCGCGACGCGCTGCGGCGTAAGCCGAGCGTTAACCTTTCGTAAGCCATGATCCGCCGCGACAGCGAGGCCCAGCGGACGGACAGAGCATTGGCAGAGAATAAGCGTGACTTCCGATCGAGCGTGGCCGCGCTCGTTCTCGCGCCGAGCCCGCGGGCGCTGCGATTCTTCGCCGTCGGCCTCCTCAACACGGCCTTCGGCTATGCGATCTTCTATTTCGTCTGGCGCGCCACGCAGGATTCGACTGTCGCGGCCGGCGTCTCCACCGCGATCGGCGCTCTGTTCAATTTTCTCTCGATCGGCCGCCTCGTCTTCGGCTCCGCCGATCCGCGCTTTCTCGGCCGCTTCATCGCCGTCTATGCGGCGCTCTTCGTCGTCGACGCGCTGGCCTTGCGCGCGCTCGAGCATTTGGGCGCCGAGGCGGCGCTCGCGCAGGCGGCGCTGACGCCCGTGCTCGCGACGCTGTCCTATCTCCTCAATCGCGACTTCGTTTTCCGCACGGGAGCGGGCGACGCATGAAAACCATCTCCATCGTCACGCCCTGCTACAATGAAGAGCTGAACATTCGCGAATGCCATGCGCGCGTCGCCGCGCTCTTTGCGGGCGAGCTGAAAGATTATCGCCGCGAGCATGTGTTCTGCGACAACGCCTCCAAGGATCGCAGCGCCGAAATATTGCGCGATCTGGCCGCGAGCGATCCTTGCGTGAAGGTCATTCTCAACGCCCGCAATTTCGGGCCGATGCGCTCCAACTTCAATGGCGTGATGGCTGCGAGCGGCGATGTGGTTCTCTTGTTCCTGCCCGCCGATCTGCAGGACCCGCCGGAGCTGCTGCCGCAATTCGTGAAGCTCTGGGAGGCGGGAAACGAGATCGTCTATGGCATTCGCAAGATTCGCGAGGAGGGCGCCGTCATGCGCATGGCGCGCGGCCTCTATTACCGCATGCTCACCGGCCTCTCGGAATTCACGCTGCCGCCCGGCGTCGGCGATTTTCAGCTCGTCGATCGCAAGGTCGTGGAGGCGATGCGCAGCATAGACGATTCCTATCCCTTCATGCGCATGATGACATTCGAATGCGGCTTCACCGCCGTCGGCGTTCCCTATCGCTGGGTCGAGCGTCGCCGTGGCGTCACCTCCAATAATCTGCCGCGCCTCGTCGATCAGGGCCTCAACGGGCTCGTCACCTTCACGCCGGCGCCTTTGCGCCTGCTGCTGTTTCTCGGCTTCGGCATAGCGGGGCTGGCGCTCGCCTATGCTTTCGTCAGCCTGGCGCTCGGGCTCGTCTTCTTTCGCCAGCTGGCGCCGCCCGGCGTGATGACGATCATCGTCGCCGTCTTCTTCTTCGGCGGCGTGCAGCTCTTCTCCATAGGCGTGCTCGCCGAATATATTCTCGCCATACATTCGCAGGTGCGGCGCAAGCCGGTGGTGTTCGAGCGCGAGCGCATCAACTTCTGAGCCGACATGACCGCGACGACGCTGCTAGCGAAAGACGAAGCCTCAGCGCGGACGCGCGCGCCTCTGCGCAATCTGCTGCTGCTGCAGCTCGGCGTTCTCGTCTTTCTCCTCTCCAACGCCGCGCTCGCCTTCGGCTTTCGCGCTATCGCCGCCGCGCCCATTCTCGCGGGCTGCACGCATGGCGCCTTTCTGCTCTTCTCCTTTCGGCCGAAGCAAAACGGCCTGCTCGCCGCGCCGATCGACACGAAGACTCTCGCCGCCTGTCTCGCGCTCGCCCTTGCTCTGCTGCTGCTCGGCGGCGAGACGCATCTTTTCTACGCCAATCTCGATTGGCTGGTGCGCGACGCCGTTCTCTCCGATCTGACGCGGCAGGGCTTTCCGCTCTTCTATCGCTATGAGGGGCAGGATTATCTGCTGCGCGCGCCGCTCGGCATGTATCTCATTCCCGCGACGATCGGACATTATGCGGGGCTCGTCGGCGCGCATATCGCCATGCTGGCGCAAAATGCGCTGCTGCTCGGTCTTTGCCTCTACTTCATCGCGAAGCTCGCCGGCGCGCGCGCGGCGCCCTTTCTCGCGCTCTTCATTCTGTTCAGCGGGCTCGACATTCTTCCGCAGCTCTTGCACGAAGGGCTCGAATTGCCGGACCACCTCGAATGGTGGAATTCGTCGATTCAATATTCCTCGCATGTCACGCAATTGTTCTGGGTGCCCAATCATGCGCTGCCGGGCTGGTGGGCGGCGCTGCTGCTGCTGCTGCTGGCGCGCGAGGAGATCGATCTCGCGCTTCTCGCCATTCTCTTCGCAGCGTCGCTGCTGTGGTCGCCGCTCGCCGCGGTCGGCGCCGCGCCGCTCATCGGCTTTTGCGCGCTGCGTCTGCGCCACGCGCTCTTCTCATGGCGCAATATAGCGGCGGCCGCAGCGGGCCTCTGCTTTCTGCCGATCGCGCTCTATCTGACGGTCGACGCGGAATCGGTCAAGCATGGCTGGCTCGCCGCGACGCCGGGATTCGCGCTCCTCTATCTCACCTTCATTCTCGTCGAGATTCCACAGGCGGCGATCCTCCTCGCCGCGCGCGACGCAATCGCGAAAAGCGATCACGCTTTGATCGGCGCTAGCGTGATCGTGCTGCTGGCGCTGCCCTTCTATTACTTCGGCCCCAATAATGATCTCGCGATGCGCGCCTCCATGCCGGCGCTCTTCCTGCTCGCTTTCGCTTTCGCGGGAGTCGCCGTGTCGACGCCGCGCGACGGCGGCCGTCTCGCTTCCCTAATATCGGCGATCGTCATCGTCGCCGCCGCGACGCCGGCGATGGAGATCAAGCGCGCGCTGGTCTCGCCCACTTTCGCAATATCGGATTGCGATCTTTTGACCAGCTGGCGCAAGACCGATCCTTCCGTCTTCCCGACCAATTATCTCGCGCGTCTCGAGAAGCTTCCGGCCTGGCTCGGCGCGGCGAGCGAAGCGCGGCTCGAGATCGAGCGGCGAAGCTGCTGGCCGGCGCATCCGCATCTGCCCGATTCGCGCAAATGAGGCTGCGGCGCGGCGCGTCGAGGATGTCCACAGAAATTCGCTCATCACATTTGGCTTTTGACTTGGCGCCGCGCCGAACGCTAAAAACGCGCCTCTTTGAGAAACAGCCGACAGGGATAGCGCATGGCGTCGATCGTCGAACGAATCAGCACGGAGCTCTCCGCGAAACCTTGGCAGGTGGAGGCGGCGGTCGCTCTGCTCGATCAAGGTTCGACCGTGCCCTTCATCGCCCGCTACCGCAAGGAGGCGACCGGCCAGCTCGACGACATCCAGCTGCGCCATCTCGAGGAACGCCTGCGCTATTTGCGCGAATTGGAAGACCGCCGCAAAGCGATTCTCGATTCCATCGAAGCGCAGGGCAAGCTCGACGACGCCTTGCGCGCGACGATCATGGACGCCGACAATAAGGCGCGGCTCGAGGATATTTATCTTCCCTATAAGCCCAAGCGCCGCACCAAGGCGCAGATCGCGATCGAGGCCGGTCTCGCGCCGCTCGCCGAAGCTCTGCTCGGCCATCCCGAGCGCGAGCCGAAAGCGCAGGCCGAGCCTTTCGTGAACGCCGAGAAGAATGTCGCCGACGCCACCGCCGCGCTCGAGGGCGCGCGCGCCATTCTCGTCGAGAGATTCGCGGAAGACGCGGATCTCATCGGCCGCCTGCGCGAGACCTTCTGGACGCAGGGCCTGATGAAATCGAAACTGCGCGCCGGCAAGGAGGCTGCAGGCGCGAAATTCTCCGATTATTTCGATTTCTCCGAGCCGCTCACCAAGCTTCCGTCGCATCGCATATTGGCGATGTTCCGCGGCGAGAAGGAGGAGATGCTCGATCTCGAGATGTTCCCCGAGCCGAGCGAAGGCGCCGTCGGCTATGAGGGCCAGATCGCGCAGCGTTTCGTCATCGCCGATCGCGGCCGTCCGGGAGATCGCTGGCTCTTGGACACTGTGCGCTGGGCGTGGCGCACCAAGATCGAGCTGCATCTTTCCGTCGATCTGCGCACGCGTCTGTGGCGTCTCGCGGAGGATGAAGCGATTCGCGTCTTCGCCGCCAATTTGCGCGATCTTCTGCTCGCGGCGCCCGCCGGCGCGCGCGCGACGCTCGGCCTCGATCCGGGCTTTCGTACCGGCGTCAAGGTCGCCGTCATCGACAAGACCGGCAAGATCGTCGCGACGACGGCGATTTATCCGCATGAGCCGCAACGGCGCTGGGACGAATCGCTCTCCATTCTCGCAAAGCTCGCGCGCGAGCACGCCATAGAGCTCATCGCCATCGGCAATGGCACGGCCTCGCGCGAGACCGACAAGCTCGCCGGCGATCTGATGTCGAAATTCCCGGAGCTGAAGCTCACCAAAATCGTCGTGTCGGAGGCGGGCGCGTCTGTCTATTCCGCCTCGGAATACGCATCGCGCGAATTGCCCGATCTCGATGTGTCGCTGCGCGGCGCGGCGTCGATCGCGCGCCGCCTGCAAGACCCGCTCGCCGAGCTGGTGAAGATCGAGCCCAAGGCGATCGGCGTCGGCCAATATCAGCACGACCTCTCCGAGGTGAAGCTCTCCCACTCGCTCGACGCCGTCGTCGAGGATTGCGTGAACGCCGTCGGCGTCGACGTCAACACCGCCTCCGCGCCGCTGCTGGCGCGCGTGTCGGGCGTCGGCGAATTGCTGGCCTCCAACATCGTCGCGCATCGCGACGCAAATGGTCCGTTCCGCACGCGCGACGCGCTGAAGAAAGTGCCGCGCCTCGGCCCGAAGGCCTTCGAGCAGAGCGCGGGCTTCCTGCGCATCGTCGATGGCGAGGATCCGCTCGATCGCTCCGGCGTGCATCCGGAGGCCTATCCGGTGGTGCGGCGCATTCTCGCCGCCGCCAAGACCGACATAAAGCAGCTCATCGGCAATGCGACGGAACTGCGCAAGCTGAGCCCTAAGCAATTCGTCGACGAGAGCTTCGGCCTGCCGACCGTCACCGACATTTTCGCCGAGCTGGAGAAGCCCGGCCGCGATCCGCGCCCCGCCTTCAAAACCGCGACCTTCCAGGAGGGCGTCGAGAAGATTTCCGATCTGAAGCCCGGCATGATTCTCGAGGGCGTCGTCACCAATGTCGCCGCCTTCGGCGCCTTTGTGGATGTGGGCGTGCATCAGGACGGGCTCGTCCATATTTCCGCAATGTCCAAGACCTTCATCAAGGACCCGCGGCAGGCGGCCAAACCCGGCGATATCGTCAAGGTGAAGGTGCTGGAGATCGACGCGCCGCGTAAGCGCATCTCGCTCACCATGCGGCTCGACGACACGCCCGATCAGCGCCAGGCCCCGTCAGGCGGCCAGCGCCGCGACGGCGCGAGCCCACGCCAGATGCGCCAGCCGGAGCCGCAAAAGGGCGCAGGCGCGCTGGGCGAGGCGCTGCTGGCGGCGATGCGCACGCCGCAGAAGGGCCGCTAGCTAGAGTTTCGAGCGAAGCGGGAGCGGCTTCGCTCGAAAACACGGGCGGAATAAAGGAATCCTAGAGTTTTTCCGGTTCGATCTGAACCGGAAAAACTCTAGCCTAGTCGCGGAAAGTAGTGATGTCTCGTCGCGCCGTCATACCGGCCCGTCTTCATGCAGCAGCGCTTGAAAGCTACGGCCGGAGCCGCAGGGGCAGGGGTCCGCGCGGCCCAGCTTTTCGACGAGCTCCTTGTCGCCGTGGACAAAGCGCAGGCCGCGCTTGACGTTGGTTTCCGAATTAAAGCCCTTGCGGCGCTTGGATGTGGGCTCGAAAGCACGCCGGGGCGTCGAAATCGCTATCATACTTCATGACCGCCTCCCCTATGATGGAATGTGAGCATTGGAGCGGGTGAAGGGAATCGAACCCTCGTATTCAGCTTGGAAGGCTGCTGCTCTACCATTGAGCTACACCCGCGGTGACGGAGATATGCCAAGTCGCGCCGCGCTTGGCAATGGCCCTCGCGCGGCCGGCGCCGCGCCAAAGGCGCGATTTTCGGCGATTCGCGTGTAAACCGGGGCTTTTCGGCGCGTGCGGCTTGACAGGCTCGCGTTCGATTTCTCATTTGACAGCCGGGCAAGGGCAAACTAACCGAGCGCCCGACCAAAGTCTCCACGGGCGGTCCCACACCGCTCTATCTCGAGGATGCAAGGACCGTGGCCAAACCCGAACTCGGCGCCAAGCGCCAATGTCAGTCTTGTGGCGTCAAATTTTTCGATCTGAACAAGGATCCGGTCGTCTGCCCGAAGTGCGGAGCGATTTTCCATATCGTGACGTCGCGAATCGCCTCCCGCAATGTCGATCCGGACGAAGCGGCCGAGGGCGAGAAGGACGCGGAGATCGTCTCCCTCGACGAGGTGGAAGCCGCCGAGAACAAGGCCGAATCGATCGAGGTGGATGAGGACGTCGAGATCGACGATGCGGCCGAGGAGGACGACACCTTCCTCGAGAATGAGGAGGAGGAGGACGACGACGTCGCCGGCCTCATCGACGGCGACATCGACACGGATGAAGAAGGCTGAGACGAAAACGGCGGCCCCGAGCTTCGGGGCCGCCGCTTTTTCTCGAGCGCTGTATTCGATTTATTTTTTCGCCGGCTCGTCCGGGAAAGGCGTGAGCGCGGAGTAGTTGGCCGGCACGGGCTGCGTCAGCGCGCCGAGGAAAGCGGTGATCGCCGCCACATCCTTGTCGGAGAGATCGGCGCCCAATTGGACCTTGGCCATCACGCGCACCGCCTGCGGCAGCTCGGCCACCGAGCCGTCATGGAAATAGGGGCCGGTCTTGGCGACATTGCGCAGGCTCGGGACCTTGAAGACATAGAGGTCCGCGTCATTCTTGGTCACATCGGCGCGGCCCTTGTCCGGGTCCTTGGAGCCGGTCTGCTTCCAATAGTCCTCGACGACGCCGAATTTGGAGAATGCGGTTCCACCGAGGCCGACGCCGTCGTGACAGCCGGCGCAGCCGATATCGACGAATTTGCGCAGGCCCGCCTGCTCGGCCGGGGTCAGCGCCTTGGCGTCGCCGTTCAGAAAGGCGTCGAAGCGCGTCGGCTGCGGCAGCGTGCGCTCATAGACGCCCAGCGCCTTGCCCCAGTTTTTCTGCGTCACCGGGTCGGCCTCGCCGGGGAAGGCCTTGGCGAAGGCCTCCGTATAGCCAGGGATGGATTTCAGCTTGGCGATCACCGTCGCGAAATCGGGATTGCCGAAGCTCACCGCGCCGGTCGGCGATTTCTCGGCCTGCTCCTCGATCGTCTCGCGATCGCCGCGCCAATGCGCCTTGAACTGAAGCGCGGCGTTGAAGATCGTCGGCGCGTTGCGCGGATTGAGCTTGCCGAGCACGCCGAAGGATTTCGGCAGCCCATCGGCGCCCTGCTTGTCCGGCAAATGGCAATGCGAGCAGCTGATATTGCCGTCGGCGGAAACGCGATTTTCGAAGAACAGCCGCCGGCCCAGCTCGGCTTGATTCGTTGTGGCGCTCGGCGAGGCTGGCAGAGGCGCGAAAACGCGCTTGGCGTCGGAAAGGAGCGCGGCGTCGGCGCCGGCCGCGACAGCGGTCGCGGCGAGGCACAATCCCGCAGCCGCAAATCCGACCAGCGCGGAAATTTTTACGTAGGAAGTCATGATGGTCCGCCGTTTCTCGTAGTCGGAGCTGGGGCTCCGGCGGGCGCATCCTGTATCGATTTATGAGAGCCGGCAAGCCCGGCTCTCATAAAATCATACTTCGCAGCTAGGGTTGGCGCGCGGCGCCGATCGGGCGCAATCCGAGCCAGCGGCTCGCGCTCGGAAAAGCGCGGCGGATGACCGTTTCCGCCGCGATCACTGCGAGGAGAGATAGGCCGAGCGTCGGCAGAAAGAGGCCGAGGGCGAGGATGAGGCTCAGCATGAAAGGCGCGAGGCGCGGCTCGGGCGAGAAGGCCGGCGGCGCGCCCAGGGCGCCGCGCGGGCGCCGCCGCCACCATAAAACGACGGAAGAGACCACGAGCAGCAGATAGGCGACGACAGTCAGCAGGCCGAGCAGCTGATTGAGCCAGCCGAACAGCTGCCCCTCATGCGCGGCGACGCCGATTCCGAAGATGCGGTCGATGAGCGGAGACGTGGCGAAGCCCGTCTCGCGCAATTGCTCGAAGCTCGCCGGGTCGAATTCGATCGTCCTGCGCAGCGGGCGGTTCTGCGTTCGCGATTGGACCTTCCAAGCGGCGCCTTCCGGTCCGGGCGGCGAGATCGTCACCGGCTCGGCGAGGCCGAGCCCGGCCGCGATCGGCGCGATTCGATCGAAACCGACGCGCGTCGCGGTCATGGCGCCGGCGGCGGCGTGATGCGCATGGTGCTCCGCATGTTCGCTCGGCGCGGGCGCGGCTTGCTGGAATTGTTCCTTGCGCTGCTCCCGTGCGTCGGCTGGCCCCGTCGTCCAATCGGGATGGACGAGCATCGTCTCGCCGATATTGCGCACATAGCGGAAGCTCTCGCCCCAGACCAATGTCCAGGGCAGCGCCGTGACGAGCAGGAACAGAGCGAAAAACGACACCCACAGACCGGTGACGGCGTGGAGGTCGCGCCAGAAAATTCGGCCGCCCTCGGCGAGGCGCGGATAGGCGACGCCGGCCAGGCCTTTCGCGTCGCGCGGCCACCAGAGATAGAGGCCGCTGACGATCATGACGATGGCCCAGGCGCCGGCGAGCTCCAGCAGCACATGGCCGGGCGTCCCCAGCAGCAGATCGCCATGAATGGCGCCGGCGAGCCGTGACGGGCGGTATTTGTCGTCCTGAACCGCGAGAATTTCCAGCGTGTCGGGACGCACCAGCACGCGCTGGATCGCGAAATCTTCGGAGCCGCGGCGCCCGGTCATGAAGGTCACGCGGGCGGCGTCGGCTGGATCGGCGCGCAGCTCGAGCGCGGTCAACCGCGCGTCGGGCAGGGCCGCCTGCGCCGCCGCCACTTGCGCGTCGAGCGATTGCGGCGCGCCATTCAGCGCCATATGGTCGTAGGGCCGGTCGAGCCAGGCGTCGATTTGCGGCTTGAAGAGATAGACCGCGCCGCTGAGCGACAGCACGACGACGAAGGGTAGGCAGAATAGCCCCGCATAGAAATGCCAGCGCCAGATGGTGCGATAGGCCGCGGAACGGACGGACGCATCCTGCGATCCGACGAGATTGCGGACGATCATATTCATATTTGGCCTCCTCGACGACGCCGGCGCCCGCCGCGGGCCGGTCGTGTCTTTTCTTACTTCGATGCGATGGCTCGCCGATGAAAAGCTCGGCCGTCTCATTGGGAGCGTAACGCCGGCTCCGTGCGATTGTCGAGATCGCGCATGAGGGGACGTCGCATTAGAAGACGTCAATGGGGACGTCGCGCGAGAGGGGCCG
The DNA here is from genome assembly GCF_001644125.1 of Methylosinus sp. R-45379. Taxonomy (NCBI): domain Bacteria; kingdom Pseudomonadati; phylum Pseudomonadota; class Alphaproteobacteria; order Hyphomicrobiales; family Methylocystaceae; genus Methylosinus; species Methylosinus sp. R-45379. The sequence goes on along the minus strand of NZ_LUUM01000001.1, from coordinate 74,049 downwards.
ACGCGAGCGTTCGCGCATTATGGCGTAGGCAGGGACGAGGAGCGCCCTGCCGCGGCAGGCGCTGGCGCGCAAAAAATTACGAGCCGGTAAGAAGGTCGCCTCCGTGAGGAGAGCGGGCTTCCTACCGGCTCGCTGAATTCGGCCGCTTCATGACAGAAGCGGCGAGCGCGAAATCCGTTCAGATCTCGGCGGATTCGTAGCTGGTGATTTCCATGCCGACGCAGACTTCGACGATCACCGGGGTGGTCCAGGCCATGTTCATCTCCTCCGTTCGAAGAAATCGCCCTTTCGAGGCGAATGTCTCATCCCGCTTCTCGCTGCTTTGCGCTTGGCCGCATGAGCCGGCAGGTTTGAGCTAGGCGATTGACTAGCATGAAGCTCTGCCCCACGCAATTCGGCAATTTGAGACGGCGTGTTTTCAAATCTTCCCGACGTCGTAGCAACCTATGGAAGTTGCGAGAGGAACGACGTTCGCCGCGGCGGCCCCGCGCGGCTGTGATCGGGCAATCCTCCCATATGAGGCCGGCGGCTCGCTGACGAATGAGATTTCGGATCAGGCGTCTCGCCTCGCGGCCGCGGTCAAAGCGTCACCGCTCCGATCTGCTGCAAGACACCCAATCGATCGACTTGTAGCCATGCTCGGGATAGCTTGCCGTCGGAGGCGTGATAGATGGCGATCCCCTCTTGAACGACCATCTTGCCTGTCGCAGCGACGCCGGCCAGCGGTCCGAGCTGCGCCGCCCGGAATCGCCAGCGCAGGCACACTTTGTCGTCCGCCGCGAACAAATCCTCGATCTCGAATTGGAGGTCGGGAAACGCAGTGACCATGCGTTCGATCGTCCGCCTGAAGCCTTCGGGGCCGTTTTCGCCATTCGCGCCGACGAAACCCGGCGCCAGATATTCGTCCAGCCGGTCCAGCTGACGTTTGTTCAGACAATCCGCATAGAGGCCCTCGACGAGCTCCGCCGGCGTCATGACGCACCCTCCATTGACAATATGTTGTCTTTTGCCATATTGACAATATATTGTCAATATCTCGGCTGTTCAGGGAGATCCATCATGCCTACGCCGCGCGGCGAAGCCCTGAGCGGGCTCGTATGGGAGATATTGCTGACCGCGGGCCGATTGACGGAGTTCGGCAATAGGCTCACCGCGCCCTTTGGCTTGACCGCCGCCCGTTGGCAGGTCATGGGCGTCATCGTCCACCGAGCGGCGACCATAGCGGAAATCGGCCGCCGCCTGTCGCAGAGCCGGCAGGGCGTCCAGCGCTTGGGCGATGAGTTGGCGCGGGAGGGTTTTGCGCTCTACAGCCCCAATCCGAAGCACGCGCGCGCCAAGCTGCTCGGCCCTACGCCGCAGGGCGCGGCCGCGTATCGAGAGGTGATGAAGCTGCAAGCCGAGTGGATGGACGCTCTATCGGCGAAAATGCAGGTCGAGAACATCGCCGCGGCGCGGGCGCTGCTCGCGACGCTCGCGTCCGGGCTGGAAGAAGGCCGAACGCAACATGCAGCAGAAGGGCGCGAGCGCGCGTCGAGCGGTTGATGGTTCGGCGTCGGTGTCTCGAGCGCTGCTGCGCATGGCTCACGCCCTCGGCCGTCCCGGCACGATGATCGTGCTCCTCGCCCGCCGCGCTTTCGACGATGATGATGCTCCGGCGCAGCCGATCGCCGGCGCGCGCGCCGACGTCGCCGGCGCCACGACACGCCCGCCGGACATGCCGGGAATCTCGCCTGCGAGCCGCGCCCAGGAAATCCCCGGCGTCGATCTCGAACATCGCGCCTATCTGGGCCGGGATTCGGGCAAGTTTCCCGTAGTGCGGTGGGGTTCTGGAGCCTAACGTTAGGCAGAGGAGGGGCGAATGTCACCTGAATGGCGCGCGCAGCTCGACGTCTTCACGCGGCTGACTTTGGAGCAGCGCATCGCTTGGTACGGCCGGGCGATTCATCTCTGCACGATTTTCGCTCGTGACACCTATGTCGTCGGCTCAGAGGAGATCGCCGATCCGGCGCGGCTGCGGCGTTTCAATGAGCTCATTCATAGAATAGCGGGTCGCCAGGTCGTGCTCGCGACAAAGGGAGAGGCCGATGGGTTCGATGAATCATTCTTCGAAATGATGAGCATTGCCGCAGGCGAGTTGCGCGTGAGCGCCGCGCTGCTCGCCTCGATCGAATCTCTATCCCTCTGAACGCCCTTCGGCCGCTCACGCCGGCAGCAGCACCTCGCCCTTGCCGAACACCGCCGTGTCGCCGGCGAAGCGCTGCAGCCGGCCGGAGAGCAGGCGCGAGGCGCCGCGACTCTCTCCCGCCAGCGATTTGGCGAAGAGCTTGGCGAAGCCGAGATTATGCGCGCCGCAATCCACGTAAGTCGGTCCGAGCTCGCGCTGCTCGGAGAGCACGATGGATGCGCGCTTGTTGAGATAGCCGATGCGCTCGCCCTCGGCTGTCCCCAGCACGATGATCGTGCCGGCGATGGCTCTAGCGCCCAAATCCTCGCCCGCATCGCCCTCGACGATGATGATGCCGCGGCGCAGGCGATCTCCGCAACGCGCGCCGACGCTGCCGCGCACGACGACGCGGCCGCCGGACATGCCGGGGATCTCGCCCGCCAGCGGCGCGCCAAGGAAATCCCCGGCGTCGCCGTAGATATCGATATTCGCGCCCGCGGATTGCGAGGCGACATAGGGACCGGCGTCGCCGGCGACCGTGATGGTCCCGCCCTTGGCCGCGCGGCCGAGCTGCGCGCCGACATCGCCTTCGACATGAATGGCGAAGCCCGGCAGCAGCTTGGCGCCGAGAAGATCGAAGCGATCGGAGCCGCCGTCGAAGCGCACCGAGGTCACGTCGCCGAGCTTGACCTTGAAGATGTCGCCGACCGTCACGCTCTCGCGCGTCGTGCCGATGGAGAGGGACTCGATTTCCTTCGCCGAGCGGCCGACGAGCCGATCGGGCGTCAGGGGCGAGAGGTCGAGCCGCTGGTCGGGCTCGGCTTTCAGCGTGAAGAGAAGCGGCTTCACTTACACGAGATCCTTCAAATGATAGTGGAAGGGGCCGAGTTTCCCGCCGTAATTGCCGGCGCCGACGCGTTTCGCGCCATTCTTGGGGCCGAGCGCGATGATCGCCTTCAAGCCGGCGCGCATCCCCGCCGCGACCGCCTCGCTGGTGAGGCCGTCGATGACGATCTCCAGCACGCAGCCGATGTCGGCGTCGAGCGCGCTATTGGTGGCGCCGCGCAGCGTCGGACAATAGGCGTCATTGGTGGAGGCGCCCATGCCCTTATATTTCGAGCCGACCTTGGAGCCGGAGCGCACCACGCCGCCGGGGAAGGGGGCGATGGCGTCGGGCGTCGCATGGACGGCCTCCACGGCGGCCTCGGTCGCGCGCATCGTGCTGGCCCAATCCTCGCCCATGATGAGCAGATTGCCGCCGCCGACCGATTTCTTGGTGAGGCCGACGGAAGATTCCGCCAGGAACTCGCCGTCCATCACCGGCACGCGCCAATAGCGGCGGCCGTCGATCGCCTTGGAAATCTGCCATTTGTCGCCGAATTGGCGCATCGAGTCGCCGACCTTGATCTTCGCCTCGCCGTCGAAGGCGGAGAAGACGGCCGAGCCGGGACAGGTCAGCACGCATTGGCCGATGCGATTGACCAGCGCCTTCTCGACGCTCTTGGGCGAGAAGCCGAAGAGCAGGACGCGCACGCCCGGACGTCCGTCCGGCGTCTCGCGCGTCGATAGCTCGCGGTCTATGCCGGCCTCGCAGTCGCAGCCGATGACCGATGTGGCGTAGCCGGTCATTGTGGTCGCGGCCTGCATGGCCCATTTGCGGGTCGGCGCGGTGACGACCACGCCGGAGCCGGTCATCGGAAAGGCCTCGGCGAAGCTCTCGTCGATGCGAATTCCCTTGCGGATCAGCTGCGGCATGGGACCTCCGCGAAGGCGTCCGCATTGGGGAGCGCCGCATCCTGCACCTCGAACATGGAGCGCGGCAGGCCATAGAGGCCGTCGTAATATTTGTCGAGGCGACTGTTGATCTTGCGATCGTATTCGGGCCGCACGCGCAGCGTCCTTCCCTTGGTGTAATGCGAGACTTTGCCGTCGCGCACGACGAGATTGCCATCCTTGAAGACATAGGCGGCGCTACGAAACATCGCCGCTTTGTCCTTCTGCGGCTTATAGACCGCAATATCGGCGACCGAGCCCGCGCCCAATTGGCCGCGATCCTCGAAGCCATAGAGCTTGCGCGGCGCCGCGCGGGTCATGGTCGCGATCTCATAGAAGGAATATTCGCGCTTCAGCGCCGGAAGATTGGTCAGCTCCAGCACATCGGCCGGCAGGCGCGAGCAATATTGCGCGCGCTTGTCGGCGCTCATCAGCAGAGCGAAGACTTCCGGATAGGTGGTGAAGGGCGCGCCATTGGGATGATCGGTGGTGAAGAACACCTGCATCGGATCATCGACCAGCAGGAACAGCTCGAGGCCCGCCGCCCATTGCACCGCGTTGAAGAAGTCCGACACGCGGTAGGAATAAGGCACGACGCCGAGGCCGTTGGAGTCGCCGTCGAAGATGACGCCCTTCTTCGGCCGCCCGCCGGGCAGGCTGTTGAACTGCTTCATCACATCGGAAGAGATGGTGACGATATCGGCGAACATCACCTGACCGACGTCGACGGTGACATTCTTATTGGCGTTGATCTTCTCTGCGAATCTCGCCGCCGCCGAGGAGAAGCCGTTCTTGCCCTCGGTTCCATAGGCGTAGAATTGCACATGGGCGAGATGCAGCGGCAGGCCCTGCGAGGAGTCGATCGTCGCCAGCGCCGTCTCGACATTGCCGGGCAGGCCGAGATTATTCATGTGCAGATGCAGCGGATGGCGGATCTTGGTGGCGTTCACCGCCCGCTGCAAGGTCTGGAAAATCTCGCGCGAGGAGAGGCCGTATTCCGGCACCACATCGTCGAGCGAGAAATGGCGGATATTCTGCTTGAAGGCGTCGACGCCGCCGGCGTTCACGCATTTGACGCCGATCGCGCGCGTCGCCTCGAGCGTGGCGCCGATGTAATCGACCACCGAATCCTGAGTCGCGCCGTCGCGGAAGGCGGAGAGGAGGAAATCCTCATTGCCGAGCACCGTCAGGAAGCCCTTGTCGATGATCGGAATATCGGCGAGCTCGAGATGGGCGTGCAGCGCGTGATGGGGCGAGACTGCCGGCTCTATGACCGTCGTGTAGCCCATTTGAGCATAGAGGCGGCCGGTCTCGAAGGTGGACCAGCCAGCCGTCGACAGCGGCGTGTTGGCGGGCCGCGGCCGATGGGCGCGATGCGCCTCCGGCAGCAGCAGGCGGGCGGTGTTCACGCCGCCGCCAGCGATATGGGAGTGGATGTCTATGGCGCCGGCCATGACGATATGGCCGGAGACGTCATGCTCGACGTCCGCCGACCGTCCCTCGGGCGGCGCGATGATGCGGCCGTCCTCGAAATAGACATCGCCGACGCCATCGACGCCATTGACCGGGTCGACGACATGGCCGCCGTAGAGACGGGTCAGCATGACGCGTGCTCCCAAGGGCGAATCAATTGCGACATGCGACCTCCGCATAGACGCTTCGGCCGGCGAGCGCCGCCTCGGGCACGTCGAAGATCGAGCGCGAGAGGCCATAGAGCTCGTCGTAATAGGCGTCGAGACGCTTCTCGATCGCGCGGTCGTAGCCAGGGCGCACGCGCAGCGTCTTGCCCTTGGTGTAGCGCGTCACGACGCCGTCGCGCACGACGTTTTCGCCGTCCTTGAACACATAGGCGGCGTTGCGGAACATGCCCGCCTTGTCTTTTTGCGGCTTATAGACGGCGATATCGGCGACGGCGCCTTCGCCGAGACGGCCGCGATCGGTAAAGCCGTAGAGGCGCGCCGGTCCGGCCCGGCTCATGAGTGCGATCTCATGGAGCGTATATTCGCGCTTGATCGACGGGAGAGACGTCATCTCCAGCACATCGGCCGGCAGGCGCTCCATCCATTGCGCGCGCAGCTCCGCGCTCATCAGCAGCGCGAACAGCTCCGGATAGGTGGTGAACGGCCCGCCATTGGGATGGTCGGTGGTGAAGAAGACCTGCAGCGGATCCTCGATCAGCAGGAACAGCTCGAGGCCCGCCGCCCATTGTATGGCGTTGTAATAATTGGAGATACGATAGGCATAGGGCACGACGCCGCCGCCATTGGCGTCGCCGTCGAAGATGACGCCCTTCTTCGGGATCGCGCCCGACAGGCTGTTGAACTGGCGCAGCACGTCGGAGGAGATGGTCACCGTGTCGCCGAACATCACAGCGCCGACGTCGACGGTGATGTTCTTATTGGCGTTGATCTTGGCCGCGAGCGCGGGGGCCGCGGAGGAGAAGGCGTTCTTGCCCTCGAGGCCATAGGCGTAGAATTGCACATGGGCGAGATGCATCGGCAGGCCCTCGGCGGCGTCGATCGTCGCGAGCGCCGTGTCGATATTGCCGGCGATGCCGAGATTGTTCATGTGCAGATGCAGCGGATGCGGAATGCCGACCGTCTGCGTCGCCTTTTGCAGCGATTTGAAGATCTGCCGCGAGGTCACGCCATAGAAGGGCACGATCTCGTCGAGGCCGAAGGCGCGCATATTCTGCTTGAACGCGTCCGCCCCGCCGGGATTGATGCATTTGAGGCCGAGCGTGCCCGTCGCCTCGACCGTCTGCGCGACATAATCGGCGATGGCGGTCTCGCTCTCCCGCTCGCGCAGCGCGGCGAGCAGGAAGTCGTCATTGCCGAGCACCGTCAGCGCGCCCTTGTCGATGATCGGAACGTCGCCGAGCTCCAAATGCGACTGCAGCGCGTGGTGCGGCGCGACGGCGGGCTCGACCACAGTGGTGAAGCCCATTTGCGCATAGAGGCGGCCGGTCTCGAAGGTCGACCATTTGGCGGTCGCGAGCGGCGTTCCGTCGAGGCGCGCGCGGATCGAGCGGTGCATCTCGGGCAGCAGCAGCCGCGCCGAATTCACATTGCCGCCGGCGATATGGGAGTGGATGTCGATCGCGCCGGCCATGACGATATGGCCGGAGACGTCATAATCCTCGTCCGGCTCGCGGCCCTGCGGCGGAGCGACGATCCGCCCATCCTCGAAATAGACGTCGGCGACGCCGTCGACGCCCGTCGCGGGATCGACGACATGACCGCCGCGCAGACGGATCAGCACGGCAAATCCTCCGAAAATTTGGCGCTGATGGCGGCGATCGCCTCGGCGACCGTCGGCAGCCCGGCCGGCGCGCTCGCCCGCCGCAGCACCATCGAGCTGGTCTCCTGCGCGAATTCCACCGCGTCGTAATTCTCGCCCGGCTTGCCGACGGCGATGAACAGGCCATGCTTGGGGGCCGAGCCCGGCGGTCCCAGCGTTATCAGCGGAATATCGACATCCTCCCACGGCGGAGCCTCGCCGCTATAGGCGGAAATCCACAGCGCGGCGTCGGCCTCGCCGCTCTCGACGAGCCGGCTGGCCTCGAAGCGCCAAGTGTCATGCTCGGGATAGCCGCGGCCGAAGCCCGTGCGCGGCGGAAAGCCGGTCATCCAGGCGGAGGTCTGCAGCACGCCGGTGGCGTTCCCCCTTCCGCCGATCGGGACGCCGGTGAAGCGCGTCGTGGCGTTGAGCTCGGTGATCATGCCCTGCAGCATTTCCACCATCAGCGAATCGAGCCCGGCCGCCGACCAGACGGCGACGCCGAATCGCGCCGATTTCAGCGCCTCGGCCGCAGCGTCGAGCTTCTTGGCCGCGGCCGACGTGAGCGCCACGGGCCGTCCGCCGACGCGCGCCCGCAGCGCCGCCAGCACGCCGGGAAGCTCCGCCTCGGTCGCCGGAATGGTCTCGACCTCGACGCCCTCGATCTTGGCCTCGCCCCGCTTGGGGCCGACCCAGATCACGCGGCGCGCGGTCTTGCAGCCGTGGACGGTGTCCTTGTCGAGCGCCAGGCGATCGAAGATCGCCGGCCAATAGCCCGTCAGTCCGGGGCCGACCAGCAGCACGAGGTCGGCGCGCACGCGGGCCTCATTGGGCGTCGTCACGAAAATCCCCGCCGAGCGGACGACCTCGAGGTCGGCCAGCGAATCGCGCGAGGCGAGATGATCGAAAGCGCCTCTCAGCCGCTCGGCCAGCAGGATCGCGGCCTGGGCTCCCGCCACATCGGCGCCGAGACCGGCGACGAGGGGGAAATTCGCGGCTTGCAGGATTTTGGCCGCTTGTTCGTAGGCGTCTTCGGAAGAAATGGATTTGCCGTCGAGCGTCGCGTTGCTCATTGCCCCAACCGATGTTTCCACCACGCCCGGGTTTGCGCCCAGGCATTTTTTGTCCGCTCCCGGCGCGACGGCCGAAAGCGAAGGCAAGAGCGGCGCGGCCCCTCGCCGGGGCCTGCGTCGCGCGCTATGCCTATCAGCCACGGCGCAGGAAGTCGAGACATCGAAGCGCCCCAATTCTATTCCCGGGTCGAGGCCCGACAAACCGGCCGGCGTCTTTGCGAGCCGCAGGCGAAGCAATCCAGAGCCGCCGGCGGGACTCTGGATTGCTTCGCTCCGCTCGCAATGACGCCCCCTAGCGAGGAGTCACCCAATGGCGGCATCCGCCGACAATCCCACCGCCTTCGCCCTTTCCGGCGCGACGCCGCCGACCGCCGAGAAGCGGGAGAGCCGGCGCGTGACCCATGGCCGCGTCCTCGACGACCCTTACGCCTGGCTCGCGGCGGAGAATTGGCGCGACGTGCTGAGCGACCCCGCGACGCTGCCGGAGGACATAGCCGCGCTGGTGCGGGCCGAGAACGCCTATTGCGGGCAAGTCCTCGCCCCGCTGGGCAAGCTCCGCGAGACGCTGCAGGCGGAGCTGCGCGGCCGCATAAAGGAGGACGACAGCGAGCCGCCGTGGCCGGACGGCGCTTTCGCCTATTTCGAGCGCTATCGCGAGGGCGGCGAGCATGCGCTCTATTGCCGCACGAAGCGCGACGGCGGCGCGGAGACGATCCTCTTCGACGGCGATGAAGAAGCCGGCGAGGAGCATTTCTTCGACATAGGCGAGATCGATCATTCGCCCGACCATGCGCAACTCGCCTGGAGCGTCGACGACAAGGGCTCGGAATATTATTCGATCCGCACGCGCGCGCTCTCCGACGGAAAGGACCGCGCGGATGTCGTCCCGCATACGGACGGCTCGCTCGTCTGGAGCGCCGATTCCAACAGCTTCTATTATGTGCGCGTCGACGACAATCACCGCACGGCGCAAGTCTTCCGCCACGACGTCGGCTCCGATCCCGTGACCGATACGCTGATCGTCGAGGAGCTCGATCCGGCCTGGTTCGTCTCGCTCGATCGCAGCCGTTGCGGGCGTTTCGCCATCGTCTCCATTCGCGGCCATGACGCCAGCGAATGCCATCTCGTCGATCTGCGCGACAAACATGCAAAGCCTCGTCTCGTCGCCGAGCGCGAGCCCAAATTGCGCTATGACGTCGAGCCGCATGGCGATGATCTCTATATTCGCTCCAACGCCGACGGCGCCGAGGATTTCGCGATTTTTCGCGCGCCTCTGACCACCACGACGCGCGCCGATTGGCGCGAGGTGGTTCCGCATGTCGCGGGACGGCTCATCGTCATCGGCACGGTCTATGCGCGTCATCTCGTCTGGGTGGAGCGCGCCAATGGCCTGCCGCGCATTCTCATTCGCGCGCTGGAGGGCGGCGAGGAGCACGCCATCGCCTTCGATGAGGAGGCTTACGCGCTCTATCTTCTGCCCGGCCTCGAATTCGACACGGACACGCTGCGCTTCACCTATTCCTCCATGACGACTCCGGAGGAGACCTATGATTACGACATGCGCACGCGCGCCCGCACGCTGCTGAAGCGCGAGGAAATTCCTTCCGGTCATGATCCGAAAAATTATGTGACGCGCCGCTTCTTCGCGCGCGCCGCCGACGGCGCGGAGGTTCCCGTCACTCTGTTGCATCGCGCCGATTTTTCGCCCGGCGCCGGCGCGCCGACGCTGCTCTATGGCTATGGCGCCTATGGGCATCCGCTGTCGGCGAGCTTTGATCCTCATGCGCTGTCGCTGGTCGATCGCGGCTTCGTCTATGCGCTCGCCCATACGCGCGGCGGCACGGACAAGGGCTGGAGCTGGTACGAGAACGGCAAGCTCGAGCACAAGCCCAACACATTCGCCGACTTCATCACTGTGGCGCGCCATCTCGTCGCCACGGGCTATGCGAGCCGAGGCGGAATCGTCGCGCAAGGCGCGAGCGCCGGCGGCATGCTGATGGGCGCCATCGCCAATCAGGCGCCGGAGCTGTTTTCGGGAATCATCGCCGGCGTTCCTTTCGTCGATGTGCTGAGCACCATGTTGCGCGACGACCTGCCGCTGACGCCTCCCGAATGGGAGGAATGGGGCAATCCGATCGCCGACGTGACGGCCTATGATCGGCTCGCCTCCTATTCGCCCTACGACAATGTGGGCGCGAAGACCTATCCGGCGATTCTCGCTCTCGCCGGCCTCACCGATCCGCGCGTGACCTATTGGGAGCCGCTGAAATGGGTGGCGCGCCTGCGTGAGCGCATGGCCGGCGGCGGCCCAGTCCTGCTGCGCACCAATATGGAGGCCGGCCACGCCGGCGCCTCTGGCCGTTTCGAGCGGCTGGAGGAAGTCGCGCTGGAATGGGCCTTCGCGCTCGCCTGCGCGGGGAAGGCGCTCTCGCTGGATTGACGGAAGCGGGCTGCACGATAGGATCGGCCCCGCTCATTGCGGCGGAGCCGATTTTCATGACCGATGATTTGAACGAGCCGATCGAGATACGCTGGCGTTTCGCGCATCACGGCGCGGCGGCGATGTTGCTGCCGCCACTCGCGATTTGGGCATTTTGGACGGGTTTCGCCGAGCCGGGCCTCCGGTTCCTGACCCCTTTCTGGTTCGCCGCTCTGTTCCAAGGGCTCGTCGCTTTGGCGCGCATGATCGACCGACGGCCCAAGATCGTGCTGACGCGCGATGGCTTTTCCTGTCCCGGCTGGTTCGACGGACGTCTCGCATGGGACGATGTCGCGCAGGTCGGGGAGGTCTCGCTCCTCGGAGCGTCTTTCCCATATTTCATGTTGCGGCGGGAGGCTGCCGATCGCTTGGCTTGGCGTGGAGTCGATCGCTGGATGCGGCTCACGCAGCGCGGACGACGCGCGCCCCTTCTGTTTCGGATCGGCGAGATGGATATGAGCGCGGCGCGCTTCTCGGCGATCGTGACGGCGCGCATCCTCCCGGCGCCCGCGCCCGCCAGGCCGCCGATGACGCTGGCGCAGTTGAGCTTCTCGCCGCTCTATGGGCGCGAATTCGCCCTCGCCTGGCTCGCGCTGCCCGCGACCTTGCTGTTCGAGCCTCCTCCGGCCTTCGTTCCGTTCATTTGGCTGCAGATTGCGCTCTTCGCCTTCCTCACTGTCGGACCCGAATCGCTTTGTGGCCGAAGAACTCCTTCACCCTCTCCGTGACCCCCGCAAATTGTTCGAGTCTCGTCGGCTGAGCACAATCCCCATGACGCGCGAATCGGCTCGCGCCTTCAAGGGGATTGTCGATGAAGAGGTTCGCGGCGGCCATCGTCTGCGTTTTGTTCGGCCTCGGCGCGGCGCATGCGCAGGATATCGCTCTCGCGAAAATCGTCGCGCCTTCCATCGTGGTTCCCGTTCCGCCGCCGCCGCTGTGGGGCGGCGCCTATGTGGGGCTGAACGCGGGTTGGGGCTTCGGCGGCTCCAATGAGGTTCCGACATTCGGAACCTCGATCTATGATTGGGCCGCGGGCGCGCTCGGCATGCCCTTCGGCTTTTCCTCGCCCTATATCGCCGGCCTCGCGCGCCTCGATCAGAGCGGCTTTCTCGGCGGCGCGCAGCTCGGCTTTAATCATCTTTGGTCGTCCAATGTCCTGCTCGGCGTCGAGACCGACATAGACGGCGCCATCATTCGCGGCTACGGCTCCTCCCAGGGCTTCGCCGGGGCGGTGGACGAGCATGGCCTGCTGCATCTGCAGACGGGCGTGGCGAGCACGCGCGCCGGGCTGTCCTGGCTCGGCTCCTTGCGCGGCAGGCTCGGCTATGTCGTCGCGCCCAGCCTGCTGGTCTATGCGACCGGCGGCCTCGCCTATGGCGGGGGCTTCGCCAATGTCTTCACCTATGGCGCGCATTGGCATCCGCAGGACCCGATCGGCCATCCCGACAATCCGGTGACGCCCAATTGGGGCAATTACAGCGACACGCGCACGGGCTGGATCGCGGGCGGCGGCCTCGAATTTATGTTCGCGCCGCGCTGGAGCTTGAAGGTCGAAGGGCTCTATTACGATCTCGGCTCGGCGACGCTCTCCACATCGCCGAGCGCGGTCATCAATCCCGCCGCGCCGGGCTCGATCGCCATTCTCAACATAGCGACGACGCGCGTGAAATATGACGGCGCCATAGCGCGATTCGGCGTCGATTATCATTTCGGCTGGGTCGATCCGCCGCCGGTGGTCGCGAAATATTAGTTATCAGAAGGCTCGCGGTCCAAGGACGAATCTGGACCGCGAGCCTTCAGGCTCGCTCTTGCGGGTTACGCAGACCGCTAGAGCTTCGGAGCGCGCGGCGTCGGGGCTTCATCTTTTGCGCGTCTTGCTCTAATACCTCCGGCCTCGGGCCGCCGGCCCTGAGCCCAAAAGGGAAGAGACACATGCGCGCCGAGCCGCTTGCGCTGAAAGAACAGATCGAGCAGTCCATGGGACTGCTGAGGAGGCATCTTTGACGTCGAGACTTCAACGCGCCGTCTCGCCGAGCTGAACGCCAAAGTCGAAGATCCCGACCTCTGGAACGACGCCGAAGCCGCGCAGAAGATCATGCGCGAGCGCACCCAGCTCGAGGATCAGCTCGGCTCCATCGCGCGGCTCGACCGCGACCTCGAGGACGCCATCACCCTCGTCGAGCTCGGCGAGGCCGAGAATGACGCCGACACCGAGAAAGAAGGCATAGCGCAGCTCGTGGCGCTGCTGAAGGAATCGCGCGAGCGCCAGATCGAGGCGCTGTTCTCGGGCGAGGCCGACGGCAATGACACTTTCATCGAAGTGCATTCGGGCGCCGGCGGCACCGAGAGCTGCGACTGGGCGCGCATGCTGTTCCGCATGTACGCGCGCTGGGCGGAGCGTAAGAAGTTCAAGGTCGAGGTGATCGAGGAGACCGCCGGCGACGAGGCCGGCATCAAATCGGCCACGCTGCTGGTCAAGGGCATGAACGCCCATGGCTGGGCCAAGACCGAATCGGGCGTGCATCGTCTCGTGCGCATCTCGCCTTTCGACTCCAATGCGCGGCGGCACACGAGCTTCGCCTCGGTCTGGGTCTATCCGGTCATCGACGACAAGATCGACATTCAGGTCAACGAATCCGATTGCCGCATCGACACCTATCGTTCGTCGGGCGCGGGCGGCCAGCACGTCAACACGACGGACTCGGCCATTCGCATCACCCATATTCCGTCCGGCATCGTCGTCGCCTGTCAGGCGGAGCGCTCGCAGCACAAGAACCGCGCCACCGCCTGGAACATGCTGCGCGCTCGCCTCTATGAGACGGAGCTGGAAAAGCGCGAGGCGGAGGCCAACGCGGTCGAAGCGTCGAAGTCCGAAATCGGCTGGGGCCATCAGATTCGCAGCTATGTGCTGCAGCCCTATCAGTTGGTGAAGGATTTGCGCACCGGCCACACCTCCGGCACGCCGAGCGAGGTGCTGGACGGCGAGCTCGACGATTTCATGCAGGCCTCGCTCGCCCAGCGCGTGCTCGGCGGCGGGCCGGAGAAGGTCGAGGACGTCGAATAATCTTTCGGCGCGAGGGCGAGGGTCTCCGTCCTCGCCTAATCGCTCTGGACAAACAAAAAGGGCGGCCTCTCGGCCGCCCTTTCGTTTCTACGCGATCGCGAAGCGATCAGTAGGAATAATACATGTCGTATTCGACCGGGTGAGGCGTCATCTCGAAGCGATAGACGTCCTGATACTTCAGGTCGATGTAGGCGTGGATGAAGTCCTCGTTGAAGACGCCGCCGGCCGTCAGGAAGGCGTGGTCGGCCTTCAGGCTGTCGAGGGCCTCGCGCAGCGAGCCGCAGACCGTCGGGATCGCCTTCAGCTCCTCCGGCGGCAGGTCGTAGAGGTCCTTGTCGGACGGCGCGCCCGGATCGATCTTGTTGGCGATGCCGTCGAGGCCGGCCATCAGCATGGCCGAGAAGGCGAGATAGGGATTCGCCGTCGGATCGGGGAAGCGAACCTCGACGCGCTTCGCCTTCGGGCTGGTCGCGAAGGGAATGCGGCAGGAGGCCGAGCGATTGCGCGACGAATAGGCGAGCAGCACCGGAGCCTCGAAGCCCGGAACCAGGCGCTTATAGGAGTTCGTCGACGGATTGGTGAAGGCGTTCAGCGCCTTGGCGTGCTTGATGATGCCGCCGATATACCACAGGCACTCCTGGGAGAGGCCGGCGTATTTGTCGCCGGCGAAGACCGGCTTGCCTTCCTTCCAGATCGACTGGTGGACGTGCATGCCCGAGCCATTGTCGCCATAGACCGGCTTCGGCATGAAGGTCGCCGTCTTGCCGTAGGAATGCGCCACCTGATGAATGGCGTATTTGTAGATCTGCAGATGGTCGGCGACCTGGACGAGCGTCGCGAACTTCAGGCCGAGCTCATGCTGCGCGGAAGCGACCTCGTGATGGTGCTTCTCGACGGCGACGCCCATGGACGCCATGGCCGCCAGCATCTCGCCGCGCATGTCCTGAGCGGAGTCGATCGGCGGAACCGGGAAATAGCCGCCCTTGGTGCGCACGCGATGGCCGAGATTGCCGCCCTCATAGGCGGTGTCGGAATTGGTGGGCAGCTCGACGGAGTCGACGGTGAAGCCGGTGTTGTAGGGATCGGTCGAGAAGCGCACGTCGTCGAAGACGAAGAATTCGGCTTCCGGACCGAAGAAGGAGGTGTCGCCGACGCCGGTCGACTGCAGATAGGCCTGCGCCTTTTTGGCGATGCCGCGCGGGTCGCGGTTGTAGGGCTGGCCGGTCGTCGGCTCGACGACGTCGCAGACGATGGAGAGCGTGGAGGCGGCGAAGAAGGGATCGTGCGTGACGGTCGAGAGATCGGGCAGGAGAGTCATGTCCGACTCGTTGATCGCCTTCCAGCCGGCGATCGAGGAGCCGTCGAACATGATGCCTTCGTTCAGCGCGTCCTCATCGACGATCGACACGTCGAAGGTGACGTGCTGCCACTTGCCGCGCGGATCCGTGAAGCGGAAATCCACATATTTTACGTCGTTATCGGCGATCTGCTTGAGAACGTCCTTGGCCGTGGTCATGTCGTGGAGCCTCTGTTCGAAGTGGACAATCGAGTCCAGCGCGGGAGACGAGAATGAAGCCGCAGAGCGGAGGGGCTTTTAAGTGAGAGCCGCGCGGATCAGATGGCGTCCGCGCCGGTCTCTCCCGTGCGGATGCGGACGGCGCCTTCGACATTCGAAACGAAGATTTTTCCGTCGCCGATGCGTCCGGTTTGCGCGGCTTTGCGGATGGCCTCGACGGCGCGGTCCACCGCATCGTCGGCGAGCACGATCTCGATTTTCACCTTGGGAAGAAAATCGACCACATATTCCGCGCCGCGGTAGAGCTCCGTATGCCCCTTCTGGCGACCAAAACCTTTCGCCTCGGTGACAGTAATGCCTTGCAGGCCGGCGCCTTGCAGCGCTTCTTTTACTTCATCGAGCTTGAAGGGTTTGATGATCGCCTCGATTTTCTTCATTCACCTTTCCCCGCATCGCTCATGCCCCTCGCGCCGAAACTCAAGTCCGATCCAGCCGAGGAACCGATGGGGCTCATAGCATTTGCTGTCAAAATGTTCCACGAATAAAATTTATGCGGCCAACCGCAGACCACGCCCAAATTATGGGCGGAGCCTGCGATCGGCGCATTGGCGTCATCCACTCTCGCAGCGGAAGTCTCGGACGAAGCTCATGCTTCGTGGCGACGTCTTCTGCTGTCTCGTAGCGTCGGCTTTGTCGATATTACAAAGCCGAGCGCCCTGTCCTCAGCGTGTGGGGACAGTGGAGATGGTCTTGAGGATTTGCGAGGCGATCTGGTAGGGGTCGCCTTGCGAGTTCGGGCGGCGATCTTCCAGATAGCCCTTATATTCGTTCTTGACGAAGCTGTGCGGCACGCGGATCGACGCGCCGCGATCCGCCACGCCCCAGCTGAAGGTGTGGATCGACGCCGTCTCGTGCAGGCCGGTCAGACGCATATGATTGTCCGGGCCATAGACGGCGATGTGATCGTCCTTGGCCTTCTCGAACGCGCCCATCAGCTGCTCGAAATAGGCCTTGCCGCCCACTTCGCGCAGATAGGTCGTCGAGAAATTGGCGTGCATGCCCGAGCCGTTCCAATCGGTGGCGCCGAGCGGCTTGCAGTGGAACTCGATGTCGATGCCGTATTTCTCGGCGAGACGCAGCAGAATGTAGCGCGCCACCCACATCTCGTCGGCCGCCTTGCGGGAGCCCTTGCCGAAAATCTGGAATTCCCACTGGCCCTTGGCCACCTCGGCGTTGATGCCTTCGTGGTTGATGCCGGCGGCGAGGCAGATATCGAGATGCTCCTCGACGATCTGACGCGCGATGTCGCCGACATTCTTGAAGCCGACGCCGGTGTAATAGGGACCCTGCGGAGCCGGGAAGCCCGCCTCGGGGAAGCCGAGGGGACGGCCGTTCTTATAGAAGAAATACTCCTGCTCGAAGCCGAACCAGGCGCCCGGATCGTCGAGGATGGTGGCGCGGGCGTTGGACGCATGCGGCGTCACGCCATCCGGCATCATCACCTCGCACATCACCAGCGCGCCATTGGTGCGGGTGATGTCGGGGAAAACGGAGACCGGCTTCAGAACGCAGTCCGAGCTTCTTCCTTCCGCCTGCTTGGTCGAGCTGCCGTCGAAGCCCCACAGCGGGAGCTGCTCCAATGTCGGGAAGCTCTCGAATTCTTTGATCTGGGTCTTGCCACGGAGATTAGGCACGGGCGTGTAGCCGTCGAGCCAGAGATATTCGAGCTTGTACTTGGGCATTTTTATTCGCCTCCTTACCCTTGATCGACGCTCGACGCGGCGCCGTTCGACGTCGTCGGCGGCCGAGCCGAAACCGTCGACGGCCCCGCATGCTCAGCACGGCTCATGCCAAAGCCGAGCCCCGCCTAAATCGCAGGCGCCGTGGGAGGAGGGATGCGCGGCCGCGCCGCGCTTTTCCTTACAATTTATTGTTTTAAACGAATGATCGTCATTCGCCGGCGTGGCCTCGGATGATCTCCGCGAGACTCGGCGCAGCGGCGCCGCCATGGCCGAGGCGCCGCCATCTAACGCATTTTGCCGCCTTGTTTTTTGGCAGGCGCCGCTTCAGCCAGCGGCCCCGACGACCGGCAGCTCCGCGCGCGCGCCCCATTCGGACCAGGAGCCGTCATAGACGGTGGCGGGCCGGCGTCCCGCCGCGGCCAGTGCCAGGCTCAAGATCGAGGCGGTGAGGCCGGAGCCGCAGCTCGCGATCACCGGCCGCTCGAGGTCGATCTTCGCCGCCGTGAAAATCTCCGCGAGAGCGGCGGCGTCTTTCAGCCGCCCCTCGGCGATGAGATTGCCGAAGGGCAGGTTGAGCGCGCCCGGCATATGGCCGGAGCGCAGGCCCGGGCGCGGCTCTGGAACGGCCCCCGCGAAACGCTCCGCCGAGCGCACATCGACGACTTGCGCCGAGCCGTCGGCCAGGGCGCGCGACACATCGGCGGCGTCGGCGACGAGGGCGTGGTCCATGCGTGCGGTGAAATGTCGCTGCGGCCGATGGCTCTCGCCCTGCTCTAGCGGACGGCCTTCCGCCTTCCAGGCCGGTAGGCCGCCGTCGAGGATGGAGACGTCGGTGAGGCCGAAGACGCGCAAGGTCCACCACAGGCGCGGCGCCGAGAACAGGCCGAGGCTGTCATAGACCACGGCGCGCATGCCGTCGCCGAGGCCGAGCTTGCGCACCGCCGAAGAGAAGGCGACCGGATCCGGCAGCATATGCGGCAGATCGGTCGAATGGTCGGCGATGGCGTCTATGTCGAAGAAGACGGCGCCGGGAATATGGGCGTCGATAAATTCGGCGTGCGGGTCGCGGCCGGCGGCGGGCATGTGCCAGGAGGCGTCGAAGATGATGACGTCCGGCGCGTGGAGATGGTCGGCGAGCCATTGCGTGGAGACGAGCAGCGTCTCGGGATCGATGTTCGGAGCGGCTGTCGTCATTGCGATTCTCCCGTCGATCCGCGGCTGCGCCCGCGATAGCGTCGGCGCGGCGATCGTTGTAGCAATGTATCAGAATCGATTCGCTTCCAAAATCGCCGAAAAGGCCAAAATCGAGACCATGCTCGAGATTCCAGGCAAGGCCTGCGGTCCCTGCGCCTTCTGCTGCAAGGTGCTGGAGATCGAGGAGTTCCCCAAGAAGGCAGGCGTCTGGTGCGAGCACTGCACGCAGACCAAAGGCTGCGCCGTCTACGCCACGCGACCGGACGTGTGCCGCGACTATCATTGCCTCTGGAAGGAGGAGCGCTCGCTGGGCGCGCAGCTGCGGCCGGACAAGGTCGGCACGCTGCTGATGGATGACCCGGACAGCGACGAATATCATGCGGTCTGCGACCCCGAAAAGCCGTTTTCCTGGCGCAATCCTCTCGTATTCAAGCATCTTGTGAGCGAGGCGAAGTCCGGTCGCATCGTGGTCGCCAAGGCGGGTCTGCGCGCATGGCGCATATTCGCCGACGGCAGCTGGCAGGAATGGGCTTGAGACGAGCCCTTCGTCCTCCGGCGCGGCCCGAGCATCGACAAGCGCCCGCGCCTGGCCCATCGTGGCCAGGATGATTCGATCGATCGCAGGTCTTCGAATGGCGTTTCTCTCATCCGTTCAGGGCGGAGCCGGGCGCGGCAGGGCCGTAGCGCTCGCCTTTCCGGGGCTCGTGACGCTCGCCGCGCTCGCCGCCGCTGCGCCCTGCGGGGCGGAGACGCTCAAGGCGAATTTCGCGCTGAGCCTGCTCGGCCTTTCGATCGGCCACGCCTCGGCCAATGGCGTCATCGAGGGCCGCAATTACCGCATCGACATTTCGATGCGCACCACCGGCCTCGCCTCTCTCGTCAATGACACACGCGGCGCCGCCACCGCCTCCGGCGCGCTGTCGAGCGAGGGGCTGACGCCGACGAGCTACGCCAACACCACCTCCAACACCTATGAGACGCGCACCGTCCGCATGTCGCTCGCCGGCAATTCCGTGCGCGCCGTGCATGTCGATCCGACGCCTTGGGACCTGCCGGTCCGCATTCCGGTGACGGAGAGCAACAAGTCCCACATCACCGATCCGGTGAGCGCGCTCATCATGAGCGTTCCGGCGAGCGAGCCGCTGGTCGGCCCCTCCGCCTGCAATCGCACCATTCCGGTCTTCGACGGCGTCACCCGCTTCGATGTGACGCTCTCCTTCGTCGAGATGCGCAATGTGGAGACGCACGGCTATTCCGGCCCGGTGTCGGTCTGCGCGGCGCGCTATCGTCCGATCGCCGGCCATCGGCCGGACAGCGTCTCGACGCGCTTCATGGCGGAGAACAGCGACATCACCGTCTGGCTCGCGCCTCTGCAGACGGCGCATGCGGTGGTGCCCTATCGCATGGCGCTGCGCACCAATGTCGGCATGCTGACCGTCGAGCCGGCGGAATTCCACCTCGGCGGACGTCGCCAAGCCGCGGAGAGATCGTCCCCAGAGCGATCGGCCCCGGAGCGGTCGGCGGCCGATCAATAGAGCGCTTTCCGATCGAACGGAATCGTTCGATCGATCAGAATTCGCTTCCAACGAAAGAATCTAGAGCGCTCAGTCGATGCGGATCTCGCGCGTCTTCTTGCGGTTCAGCCGGTCGGATTCATATTCGAGATAGCGCACTTCCTTCGGCTCGGCCGATCCCGGCGCGAGGCAGAAGGAGGGCGCGGGCGTAAAGCGCCCATCCGCTCCCGCGAAACATTCCGAGAAGCGCACCTCGCAATCGAAGGACGCGTCCGTGCGTGGCGCGACCTTCGCCACCAGCTCGCGGGCTTTCTCCACCGCGCTGGCGCAGAGGTCGGCGCCCAGCCCATAGGCGCGGCATTGCTGGACGGTCGCCATGTATTGGCCGTCGCCCATGCAGGCGGGCGTGCGGCGGTAGCCGAAGAACCAGACGGCGCCGGCGAGCGTCGCAATGCCGGCGACGGCGATGAAGGCGAAGGAGGGGCGAGCCATGGCGTCGGTTTTCTTTTTTCTTCGTCGAGCCGCAGCTTCATTAACCGCGCCGCGCGCGTCTCCGCAAGCCCCATCCGTCGGCGTGGGGGCGGCGCCGCATCTTGACAAGCCTCTAAGGCTACAATAATTGCGACCGTCATGCTGCGAGCGTGGATCGCGGCTTCGTTCGGCCGTTCTGAGGAGAACAGCGCCGGGCGCGAATAACGTCGGCGCGTCTCGAAATGCAGCCAGCACTCGAGACGTTCTCGGAATTCGAGCCGGCGACGATATCCACCAAAACGTATCGCACGTAGAGGCGAGACTTCGCCAACCATGGGTGATATCGTGGCTTTGCTGGCAGCCTGAACGAAGTCGGGCGTTAAAGGAGGAGGAAGCGTTATGGGAGCAATTCTCGAGCTTACGAGCTATGCGGCGACCCCGGTGGGCATGATCGCGATCATCGCGCTCGGCGCCGCCGCTTATTTCGCTGCGCGCTGGGTCCTGAGCGACTGACGCTTCAGAACCGCTACGGATATGATGCGGCGCATCGGCGGGTCCGATGCGCCGCTTCTTTTTTTGCGCTTGCGAATTCCGCACCTCTGACGCAGCGCGAAACGCGCGCCGAGGCTTTCCAATGGAAGCCGCAGGTTATATAGTCCGGCCTACCCACTCGGGGGGCTTCGCCGTCCGAGCCCGTCCCGGCTGCGTCGGCAGCGTTTCACTTGGAGTGGTCACTTGCAGTGGTCCATGGCCTCGACGTCTTCGACAAAGCTCGGAGATGAGCGACCGCGCGCCGTCGGGCGTCCCGTTCCGATCCGCGCCTCCGCCATGCAGGCCGCGGCCGAGGGCGCGCCCTCCGCTCTGCGCCATAAGGCCGAGCGCTCCAGCGACGACCGCGACGAGAATGGCGCGACCTTTCCGATCGACGTCGCCATCGCCGACAAGAGCCCGCTGATCCTGGCCGGGCTGGAGGCGCTGCTCGCCGACGACCGCCGCTTCAATCTCGTGCTGAAGGTCACGGACGGCGAGGAATTTCTCGACGCCGCCAAGCTGCAGCGCTTCCAGATCGCCATCATCGGCTGGCAATTGCCGACGCTGCATGCGCGGGAAGTGTTGCGCGCTCTGTCGCGCCAGCCCTCCGCGCCCAAGATCGTCGTCTATAGCGGCACCAACGACCCGGCCGCGCCGGCCGAGACGCTGCAATTGGGCGGCGCCGGCTTCGTCAGCAAGCGCGCCCCGCCGGAGCGTCTGCTCGACGTGCTCGCCTCCGTGGCGGCGGGCGACATGGTGTTTCCCTTCGTCGATATCCGCAAGATGCGCGCCGATCCGCTGGAGAATCTCACTCTGCGGGAGCGCAGCCTGCTGTCGGCGCTCGGCTCCGGCCACACCAATAATCAGCTCGCCAAGGATTTCGGCGTCTCGATCAACACGATCAAATTCCACTTGCGCAATTTGTTCGAGAAGCTCGAGGTGCGCAATCGCGCCCAGGCCATCGCGCTCTTCCTCGAGATGAAGCACGGCTCCTGGACGGCGGCGACGCCGGGCGGCCGCGCCGAGTCGGCGGGCGCCCGCGGCAAGAAAGCCTCACGCGATTAGGCCCCGTTACTCTCGAGGCTGCGGAAACAGCGCATCCGTCTTGCCGGTCAGCCGATAGGCGACGAGGCCCACCCATTCATGCGTCGCTGTGTCGACGAGCTTCAGCTGGTCGGAGGCGTGCGAGCGCAGGCCGAGCGGCAGGCGCAGGCCCGTGTGATAATTGACCGGATAGGCGACGACAGGGAATCCGACGCGGCGGAAAATCCCCATGGAGCGCGGCATATGGCTCGCCGAGGTGACGAGCAGCCAGCGCTCGCCGGGCGCGGGCCGCGCCAGCGCCAGCGCATTGACGGCGTTTTCCCATGTATTGCGCGAGCTGTCCTCGAGGATGATGCGCCCCGGCTCGACGCCGAGCCGCGGAAGCAGCCGCCCGACGATCTCGGCCTCCGAGCCGGCGGCGCCGAACAGCCTGCCGGAGCCGCCGGCGAAGAGCAGCTTGGCCGCCGGATAGCGGCGCGCGAGCTCGACCATCGCCGTCACGCGCTCGCCCGCCTCGGTCATCGCCGCGCCGCCGCGCAGGCGGCTCAGATTCTCGTCGATCGCGCCGCCGAGAACGACGATTCCATCCGGCGCCGGCGCATCTTCGGCGACCTGCGGAAAGCGGTTCTCCAGCGGATAGAGCATCAGATCGCCGAGCGAGGTGAAGCACAGCAGCAGCAGAGTCGCCACGCCGAGCGCCGCCACAATGCGCCCCTTGGCGGCGAAGCGCGTGAAGGAGAGCGCCACGCCGACGGCGGCGAGGAAAACGCCGACATGCAAAGGCGCGAGGAAGAATTCGCCGATCTTGGACAGGATGAAAAACATTGTCGCTCGAATTGTCTGGAGGAAACGGCGCGCCGCGTCGCGCGCGCGACGATTTCAGCCGTCACGCGCGCAGCGATAAGCGATAAGGGTCACAATCGTGAGGCGCCCGCTCACATATTCGGATAATTCGGCCCGCCGCCGCCCTCCGGCGGAACCCAATTGATATTCTGCGCCGGGTCCTTGATGTCGCAAGTCTTGCAGTGCACGCAATTCTGCGCGTTGATGACGAAGCGCGGATCGCTCTTCGTCGCCTCCTCCGCATAGACCACTTCATACACGCCCGCCGGGCAATAGAGCCGCGCCGGCTCGCCATAGATCGGCAGATTCTTCTCGATCGGGATCGACGGATCGCGAAGCGTCAGATGGCAGGGCTGATCCTCCTCATGGTTCGTGTTGGAGACGAACACAGAGGAGAGCTTGTCGAAGACCACTTTGCTGGTGAGCTTCGGATAGACGATCGGCGTCACCTGCGAGAGCGGCTTCAGGCAGGCGTAATCCGGCTTGCCATGCTTCAGCGTGCCGAAGATCGAGAAGCCGAACAGCTCATTCGTCCACATGTCGAAGCCGCCGAGCGCAATGCCGAGCTTCGTCCCGAATTTCGAGAGCAGCGGCTTCACATTGCGGACCGGCTTCAAATCCTTGCCGATGTCGCTCGTGCGCCAGGCGGCGTCATAGGCCGCGACCTCGTCATGCGCGCGGCCTTCCGCCAGCGCCGCCGCCACATGATCGGCGGCGAGAATGCCGGACAGCACGGCGTTGTGCGAGCCCTTTATGCGCGGGACATTCATGAAGCCGGCCGAGCAGCCGATCAGCGCGCCGCCGGGGAAGGTCAGCTTCGGCACGCTCTGCCAGCCGCCCGAGGTCAGCGCGCGCGCGCCATAGGCGAGGCGCTGCCCGCCTTCCAGCACCGGGGCGATGGACGGATGCGCCTTGAAGCGCTGGAACTCGTCGAAGGGCGAGAGCGTCGGATTGGAATAGTTGAGATAGACGACGAAGCCGACCGAAACGAGATCCTCGTCGAAATGATAGAGGAAGGAGCCGCCGCCCGTGTCGTCGGCGAGCGGCCAGCCGACCGAATGCTGCATATGGCCGGGGCGGTGCTTCTCCTTGGGGATGCGCCACAGCTCCTTGAGGCCGATGCTGAATTTCTGCGGCTCGCTGTTCGCGTCGAGCGCGTATTTCTTCAAGAGCTCCTTGGCCAGCGAGCCGCGCGCGCCTTCCGCGATCAGCGTATATTTGCCGCGCAGCTCCATGCCGCGGGTAAAGCTGTCCTTGGGCGCGCCGTCGCGGCCGACGCCCATATCGCCCGTGGCGACGCCGAGCACCTCGCCCTTTTCGCCATAGAGCAGCTCGGCGCCGGCGAAGCCCGGATAAATCTCGACGCCGAGCCCCTCCGCCTCCTGCGCCAGAAAGCGCACGACGCTGGCGAGTGAGCCGATGAACTTGCCCTCATTGCTCATGAGCTTGGGATTGACGACATGCGGGATGGTGACGGCGCTGGTCGAGGTCAGCCAGAGCATGTCGTCGCTGGTCACTTTCGTCTTCAGCGGCGCGTCGTCGCGGCTGCGCCAGTCCGGCAGCAGGCGGTCGAGGCCGATCGGATCGATGACCGCGCCGGAGAGAATATGCGCGCCGGGCTCCGAGCCCTTCTCGATGACGACGACCGAGAGATCGGGCGAAATCTGCTTGAGGCGGATCGCGGCGGAGAGGCCGGCCGGGCCGGCTCCGACGATCACGACGTCGTAATCCATAGCTTCGCGCGGGGGCAATTCTTCTGTCTCAGCCATCGTCTTTCCCACTTCCGGGCGCGGTCCCTTTCGGGCGCAGTTCGAGACGCAAGGGGAAGGCCCTCGCGTCGGCGAATTTTAGAATGAGAGCGATTTCATGTTTTTTCGAAAGAGGAAACCCCCGGGCCATGGATTCGGGGCAAGTTTTTCGCCCCGCGGCCCGCGACAGCGCATCGAATGCGCCTATCCTCCTCGCCCCGGCGACGTCATCCCCCACGCCGTCATTCTCCTCGCCCCCGCGCCGTCATGGCCGGGCTGGTCCCGGCGCGCCAGCGGAAAGGTCTCGCTATATCTCTATCCGATGGCGGGTAGCGCGTCGGCTTGAATTTCGCCGATGGGCCAAGAGCCGCTATTTTCCTGCTCATAGGACAAAAATGTCGCTACCGTTCCGATAAATTGCATAGGCAAACGATATCAGGAACTGCTCGTTAGGCTTGGGCAGGTTCGCGCTGATCAATTTTGCAATGAGAGTATTACCGTGAGCATCTTGAGCACAAATTATCTCACCCATCTTTACAGCGAAATTTCCCTGAATAGGCTGCAGCCCATCGATCGAAATTGATTCGCTCACATTTCCAGCGCAAATTTCGCGGAACGAAATCGTATTGTTCGGATAAACCCATAGTGAACCTACGCTACGTTCAGATACGTTGAAAGTAAATACTAAACAATCATCAATAAATGTTATATTGTCGCCGCCGTATCGAATATTAAAACAAATAAATGTAAATGTATTACGCGCCATAATACTAGCATTTTCGTTCGTTTCGCTGCGAATAGCGTTATTTGCGGTGTTTTCAGCATGCTCAACCTCAGACACGAGTTCTTGTGAGACTGCCATCTCTCGAAGGACGTCATGAAAGCTAGCCAAGCGTATATTCTTGCCGCCCGAGAATTTCCGATACTCGGCAATGAGCTCTGGCCTCGGATAAGCGCCGCCGCCGTTCACTCGAACAAACCAATCGGCCTTCTCTTCGCCTGTCACGAAGATAAGGTCTTTTTTTTCTTTCCCCGCGAGGTAGAGTAGTGACTTCCAGATAAGGAAGTCACCTATACCTGTATCCGACTTGGCGCTGTCTTTATAACCGGGCGGGATTTGTTCAGTTAGTCTAAACTCCCATTCTTTGAGAATCTCTTCATTATCTTGAGATGATACAATAATATTTTCGGAATCGAAAACCATTGAGTAGATATTTGTAACGGGGTCGTCGCCGTTCCACGATCTAACTTTGTCCTCAAGAAGTCCAATTGCTGCGGTGTACTGCTCCTTGGCGCTCGATAAGGCTTTGCTAGCAATCGCTAGCTGCTCGCTTCCTTCAACGCCTTCAAGTATAGGTGACAGTTTTGTTTCGCCGATATTGATGCGTGACTTGATGTCGCTTAGGGTTTTTAGGAGCTCTGCGAGCTTTTTATCTCGGTTTCCGATAAACTCTCGGGCAACGCGAGCTGGTAGGAATAAGCGCTTTTCAGCTCTAAGCTTTATATATAATTCCTGAAGAGTTGGTAGGCCTTCTTTTCTGATCGTGTAGGGAAGAAGTAATACATTTGTATCAACTGCTATGACGACATCAGCCGATGAGGCATCTTTAACACGGCTCGATGTGAATATTAAAGAAAGATCTTCGTATATCGCCTCCAGTCTAAACGGCGATGACAATTTTGCCGATGACCTATCAGGCTCATTGGGCTTTGTAGGCTCGCTATCCCTTGACCGTCCCATCAGGTTTTGTCTCAACCATATGTTGTAAGCCGCTCAGTATGTATGCCGATAACCAACACAACCCCAGTGGTCAAGCAAGTGCAGAAGTCTGCATCGGGTCCAGAAGCCGAATCTCCCCGTTGTCGGGCTCTTGACATATCCTGAAAATATTCCTATACCCCACTCGCTCCCGCCGACGCAAGGGCGCGTTCCTCGGGTCGTGGAACGCGGGCGGGGGCCGGCTCCATCCGGGACGGCGACCCCCGTCCCTGGACAGGCGGCGCGTCGCCGGACCGGCGTTTCTCTCCCGTCCATAGGGAGAGCGAGAGCCGTTCCGTGATCCCAGGCATTCGGAAGCGATCGGGTCCTGAATGTGAAAACCCAGGATTCGCGGGTCCGAAAACGCCTCGGGACGTCGACGAGAAGGCGAAGCCGCGTTTCGGGACGCTCCGGAACCGATGAATATCTCTTCGCGCTGCGGCCGAAAGGGGCCGGAGCGTCCCGAACCGCCCTTCCTCCCCCGCCGCCGCGAGGCGCCGGGCGCTTCGGCGTGGGGGGATGATAATCCTAATTCGTAGCCCTCGCGCACGAGATAAACGGGAAGGGCGTTTCCACCTCCCCCTCGAGGGGGGAGGTCGAGCGCCGAAGGCGATCGGGAGGGGGTGAACCCCCGAGTCTGGGGCGTTGCACCCCACCCCGTCCGGCCGTAGGGCGTTCTGAAAGAACGCCCGTCGCGAGCGCCGGGCTATGGCCGGCCGACCCTCCCCCTGAAGGGGAGGGTGGAACGCCCGCCACGCGCCGCGTTGACTTCCCGGCCCCCAGCGCCTAAAAACGCGCCAATCTCGTCAGAGATGACCTATGACCCGCCCATTCGCCCAAGAGGCGTAGGGCCAACGTCCGGCAGCGCTGAGCGCCCCCGGGCGCGCTTTGCTTTGGACGGGCGCGTGGCGAATAGGCAGTAGCGAAGAGATCGAGCTTCGGCTCTACTCGCTACTTCCTATTCGCTACTCGCTCCCTGGGAGAACCGCATGTTCGAGGGCCTTTCCGACAAGCTCTCCGGCATATTCGACAAGCTCACGCGGCGCGGCGCCCTTTCGGACGCCGATGTCGCCGAGGCTCTGCGCGAGGTCCGCCGCGCTCTGCTCGAGGCGGATGTCGCGCTCGATGTCGTGCGCACATTCACCGACAGCGTGCAGGCCAAGGCCGTCGGCGCCAATGTGGTGAAGTCGGTCTCGCCCGGCCAGATGGTCGTCAAGATCGTCAATGACGTCATGGTCGAGACTCTGGGCTCGACCGCGCAGCCGATCGACCTCGACGCCGCGCCGCCAGTCGCCATCATGCTGGTCGGCCTGCAGGGCGCCGGCAAGACGACGACCGCCGCCAAGATCGCCAAGCGCCTGAAAGAGCGCCACGGCAAGCGCGTGCTGATGGCCTCGCTGGACGTGAAGCGCCCGGCCGCGCAGGAGCAGCTCGCCATTCTCGGCCGGCAGGTGGAGGTCGACACTCTGTCGATCGTGCCGGGCCAGGACCCGGTGAAGATCGCCAAGCGCGCCGAGGAGACGGCCCGGCGCGAAGGCTATGATGTGGTGATGCTCGACACGGCGGGCCGCACACACATAGACGAGCCGCTGATGGAGGAGATGGCGCAGATCAAGGCCGTCTCCAAGCCGCATGAGATATTGCTCGTCGTCGATGCGCTGACCGGTCAGGACGCGGTCAATCTTGCCAAGAATTTCGACGATCGCGTCGGCCTGACCGGCATTGTGCTGACGCGCGTCGATGGCGATGGCCGCGGCGGCGCGGCGCTCTCGATGCGCGCCGTCACCGGCAAGCCGATCAAGCTGATCGCCACCGGCGAGAAGATGGATGCGCTCGACGAATTCTCGCCGCAGCGCATCGCCAATCGCATTCTCGGCATGGGCGACATTGTGGCGCTGGTGGAGAAAGCCGCCGCGGCGGTCGATCAGGAGCAAGCGCAGCGCGCCGCCGAGCGCATGGCGAAAGGCAAGTTCGATCTGCAGGATTTGGCCGATCAGCTCGCCATGATGGAGAAGGTCGGCGGCTTCGGCGGCATAATGGGGCTGCTCCCCGGCGTCGCCAAGATGAAGGAGCAGATCGCCTCCGCGAACATCGACGACAAGATGTTCAAGCGCCAGCGCGCGATCATTCTGTCGATGACGCCCAAGGAGCGGCGCAATCCCGACATTCTCAAAGCCTCGCGCAAGCGCCGCATATCGGCGGGCTCCGGCGCGAAGGTGGAGGACATCAACAAGCTGCTGAAGCAGCATCGCCAGATGGCCGACATGATGAAGGCCATGGGCGGCGGCAAGGGCGGCGGCATGATGGCCAAGGCCGCGCAGATGATGGGCATGGGCGGGATGCAGGCGCCTTCGCCGGAGCAGCTCGCGCAATTGCAGAAAAAGATGGGCGGCGGCCTGCCGCCCGGCGCCGGCCCCAGCATTCCCGCTGCGCCGCCGGCTTCCGCATTCTCCGCCAAGCCGACCCTGCCCGGGCTCGGCGGCGGCGGAGGTTTCCTGAGCGGATTGAATCCGTTCGGGAAGAAGAAATGAAGGGGCGGATAGCGAATAGGGAGTAGCGAATAGTTCGCTCACGCTACTCGCTATTCGCTACTCGCTACTCGCTCACAAAGGAAGAACCAAATGTCCCTGAAGATCAGACTCTCCCGCGGCGGCGCCAAGAAGCGTCCTTTCTATCGCGTCGTCGTCGCCGATTCGCGCTCGCCCCGCGATGGCCGCTTCATCGAGCGTCTCGGCACTTTCGATCCGCTGAAGCCGAAGGACGCCGCCGATCGTCTCGTGCTCGACGCCGAGAAGGCGAAGGAGTGGATCGCCAAGGGCGCGCAGGCGACCGATCGCGTCGCCCGTCTGCTCGAGAGCGTCGGCGTCGGCAAGCGCGAGGCGCATAATAATCCGCAGAAGGCCCAGCCGAAGAAGAAGGCGCAGGAGCGCGCCGCCGCTGCGGCCGCCGCCGCCGAGGCCGCCTCGGCCTGATGACGTCGTCCTTGCGAGCGAAGCGAAGCGATCGGGGGCCGCGCTGCGGCCTCTGGAGCGCTTCGTCGCTTTCGCGATGCGAGCCTGAAGGCTCGCGGTCCTCTGCGTGTCTTGGACCGCGAGCCTTCGGGCTCGCTTTCTGCGCCGCATGAAAAACGCCGTACTCCTCGGCCGGCTCGGCGCCGCGCATGGCGTGCGCGGCGAAATCCGCCTGCAGAGCTTCACCGCCGATCCTTCGGCGATCTCCACATACGGTCCCTTGTTCGACGCCGGCGGCGCGCGCCGTTTCGTCATCGCCGCGCTGCGGCCGATCGGCAAGGACATGTTCGTCGCGCGTCTCGAGGGCGTGCGCGACCGCGAGGCGGCGGCGGCGCTGACGGGCGTCGAGCTCTATCTTCCGCGTGCGGCGCTGCCGGAGCCGGAGGAAGACGAATTCTATCTCGCCGATCTCGAAGGTCTGCGCGCGGAAACGCCCGCCGGCGAGACGCTCGGCGTGGTGATCGCCGTGCGCAATTTCGGCGCGAGCGATCTGTTGGAAGTGCGTCCGCCCGCCGGCGGCGAGACGCTGCTCTTCCCCTTCACCAAGGCCGTGGTTCCGATCGTCGATCTGGCCGGCGGCCGCGTGGTGGTGGAGCCGCCGCTCGAGATCGAGGGCGATGCGCCTTCAGGGGAAGAGGGATAGCCGTCCTCATCGCGGCGGCTGCGCCACCAGCGGAAAATTTTCGGGGTGGCGAATGGAGTCGACATGCAGATCGACATCCAGCTCGGGCCAATAGAGATGTTGCGGATTTAGCCGTTCCACTTCGAATATCTGCGAGACCGCGGCCGTGCGGAACCACGGAAACTGGTCGAAAGGCATGAAGAGCTGCTCATCGTCCAGCCGCAGCCAGACGCCGAGCTTCGTCACACCCGAGACTTCAACCGGGGAAGTGTCGACGCCAGGCATCTCTGATCTCCTTTTCATGCTCTCGGATCATGATCTCGATTTCCAGCAAGGCCTGGGCCGACAGCCCCTGATTGCGCGCCAACGCGATTTCCGGCTCCATCCAGAACTTGGCTTCGCCGTCAGGGTGGTAGACATGAACATGCGCCCTCGGCTCCTCACGCGAGAAGAAATAGAACCGATATCCTCTTTGGCGAAACAGCGTCGGCGACATATCGGCCTTTCGCGGCGGTGAGCGCCCGCGAGAGAAACTCTAGCTCGTAACTATCGTAGGCGAAAGCGCGCCGCCTTTCCCGCCCCGCGCCCCCATGCCATAACCCGCCCCATGTGGCGCGCGACGATCCTCACACTCTTCCCGGAAATGTTCCCCGGTCCGCTCGGCCTGTCGCTCGCGGGCGACGGGCTGTCGCGCGGGCTCTGGTCGCTCGAGGCTCGCAATATTCGCGAGCATGGCCTCGGCCGTCATCGCGCTGTCGACGACACGCCCGCCGGCGGCGGTCCCGGCATGGTGATGCGCGCCGATGTTCTCGCCGCGGCGATCGACGCGGCCGCGCCGGAAGGCGATGCGAGACCGCGCTTGCTGATGAGCCCGCGCGGCGCGCCGCTGACGCAGAGCCGCGTGCGCGCGCTGGTCGAAGGCGAGGGCGCGATCATCCTCTGCGGACGCTTCGAGGGCGTGGACGAGCGCATCATCGAGGCGCGCGCGCTGGAGGAAGTCTCGATCGGCGATTATGTGCTCTCGGGCGGCGAGATCGCGGCCATGGCGCTCGTCGACGCCTGCGTGCGGCTATTGCCGGGCATAATGGGCGAGTCGGCCTCGGGCGAGGAGGAGAGCTTCGAGAGCGGTCTGCTCGAATATCCGCAATATACGCGGCCGCGTGATTTCGAGGGCCGCGCTATTCCCGACATTCTGCTCTGCGGCGATCACGCCAAGATCGCGCGCTGGCGCCATGAGCGCGCGCTCGAGCTGACGCGCGCGAGGCGGCCAGATTTGCTGGCGCGGGATGGAAAGAAGCGCTGACTGCGATCAGGCGCGATGCTTTTTCCGTCATTGCGAGCGAAGCGAAGCAATCCAGAGCCGTGGGGCGGCCCTGGATTGCTTCGTCGCTACGCTCCTCGCAATGACGGAAAAGCGCTGTTCAGGACATCACCACATTCACCGCGCTCTCGGGCAATTCCTTGCCGAAGCAGCGCTGGTAGAACTCTGCGACGAGCGGACGCTCGAGCTCGTCGCATTTGTTCAGGAAGGTGAGCCGGAAGGCGAAGCCCACATCGCCGAATATCTCGGAATTCTCCGCCCAGGTGATGACCGTGCGCGGGCTCATCACCGTGGAGAGATCGCCGGACATGAAGGCGTTGCGCGAGAGGTCGGCGACGCGCACCATCTTATTGATGGCGTCGCGGCCTTCCTTGGTCGCATTGAAGCTCTTCACCTTGGCGAGCACGATATTGGTCTCCGCGTCATGCGGCAGATAATTGAGCGTCGAGACGATGGACCAGCGGTCCATCTGGCCCTGATTGATCTGCTGCGTGCCGTGATAGAGGCCGGATGTGTCGCCGAGGCCCACCGTATTGGCGGTGGCGAACAGGCGGAAGGCGGGATGCGGACGAATGACGCGGTTCTGATCGAGCAGCGTCAGCCGGCCGGAGACTTCCAGCACGCGCTGAATGACGAACATCACATCCGGACGGCCGGCGTCATATTCGTCGAAGCAGAGCGCGATATTGTGCTGGAGCGCCCAGGGCAGAATGCCGTCGCGGAACTCCGTGACCTGCTTGCCGTCCTTCAGCACGATCGCGTCCTTGCCGACGAGATCGATGCGCGAGACATGGCTGTCGAGATTGACGCGCACGCAAGGCCAGTTGAGCCGCGCGGCGACCTGCTCGATATGCGTCGATTTGCCGGTGCCGTGATAGCCCGTGACCATGACGCGGCGGTTGCGGGCGAAACCGGCGAGAATGGCGAGCGTCGTCTCGCGGTCGAAGAGATAGTCGGGATCCTTGTCCGGGACATGCTCGGTCCGCTCGGAATAGGCGGGAACCTCGAGATCGGAGTCGATGCCGAACAGCTGGCGCACGGAGACTTTGAGGTCCGGCAGGGGCGCGGACCCGGCCGCTTTGTCGCTTGGGGTTGACATTGATCCTCCGTTTCGCCGACGCGCGCTCGCGACATTCGCGCCGGCAAGGCCTGGTCAAACGCTTGTTCAAACGAGCTTGGCGGCCCGCAACGTCTTATATGCGTGAATGATCTCCCGCAGTCTTTCCTCGCAGGAGCGATCTCCGCCATTGGCGTCGGGATGGTGACGTTTGACGAGCTCCTTATAGCGCGTCTTTATCGCCTCCGCACCGGCGGTCTCATCGAGACCGAGAGCATTCAGCGCCTTGATCGTCACCGCCGAATAGCGCGGGCTGGCCTCCGCCTGCGGCCGGGCGCGATGCGCCCGCTGCCGGTAGAGGCCCATAGGATCGGCGAAATTGTCGGGCCGCAGCGGGTCCTCGCGGAAGGAGGCCTGTCCGCGCTTCACGCCCATGGACCAGGTGGGGCGATGGCCGGTGGTGGCGTCGTCCTTCAGGTAACGGGCGACGTCCTCGTCGCTCATTCCGTTGAAGTAATTGTATGAATTATTATATTCCCGCACGTGCTCCAGGCAGAAGCAGAAATATTGCCCCTCGCGCAGCCGTCCCATGGGCGCGCGATGGGCTCCCTCGGCCTCGCAGCCGGGGGCGTCGCAGCGAAAACGAGTTTCGCGGCGCTCCTGCCTCTGCTCGGGCTTCACGCGGATACGATCGAAGAGGGGCGAATTCAAATCCATGGCGCTGCATTATGGTAGACTGGCCGCAGGCTGCAAGCGGAACCCGACGTCAATTTCAATCGGCGGGAATTTTGCTTGGACCGAGGCGACGAGGAGGATTCCACTATGGCCGAGCAAGGCAATATCGGCGCCGTCCAGGCCCGCATCCGTTCGAAGCTGACCGAAGGGCTCGCGCCCGTCACCTTGAAGGTGATCGACGAGTCTGACAAGCACGCCGGGCATGGCGGCCACCACCAGGATGGCGAAAGCCATTTTCGAGTCGAGGTGGTGAGCGAGGCGTTCGCGGGCAAGAGGCTCGTCGAGCGGCATCGCATCGTCAACACGCTGCTCGCCGAGGAGCTGGCGACGCGCGTTCATGCTCTGACGATCACCGCCCGCGCCCCGCAGGAGTAGCGCTGTCATCGCGAGGAGCGCAGCGACGAAGCGATCCAGGGGCCGCCCCCGGCTCTGGATTGTTTCGCTTCGCTCGCAATGACGACGGCCGGCCTCCTTACTGCAAAGCCATCGCGGCCCCGCTTGACGCGCCGCCGTTCCTGCGCAAATCTCGGTCTCGCCCAGGGGAGCCTCGCCGCTGGCGCGCTTTGCGCGTGGCAAGAGGCTGAGAGGCCGAATAGCTTTTTTAAAAAGCGGCTCGGCGACCCTTCGAACCTGATCCAGTTCGCGCTGGCGTAGGGAGGCCGCATGTTCCTGATATTCCTCGGCCCTATCGGGCCGCATCGATGCTGATCGGCGTGATCGGCGCCGGCGTCGCCGGCCTGACCGCGGCTTTCGAGATCGCCCGCGCCGGCGCGCCGCATGGCGCTGAGGTCGAGCTGATCGAGAAAGCGGCGGAGCCGGGCCGCGGCTGCTCGCATTACGCCGGCGGCATGATCGCGCCCTGGTGCGAGCTGCAAAGCGCCGAGCCGATTGTGGCGACGCTCGGCGAGGAGGCGCTCGCCTTCTGGACCAAGGACATTCCTGTCGCGAAAGTCGCCGGCAGCCTCGTCGTCGCGCCGCCGCGCGACCGCGCCGAGCTGACTGAATTCTCCCGCCGCACCCGGCGGTTCGAGCGGCTGGACGCGGATGGCCTCGCGGCGCTCGAGCCGGCGCTGGCCGGGCGTTTCTCGGGCGGGCTCTATTTTCCGCAGGAGGCGCATCTCGAGCCGCGCGCGGCGATGGCGGCGCTGTTCGAACGTTTGCAGACAATGGACAATGTCCGCATCCGGCTCTGCGCCGATTCTGTCCCACAGGCGGATTGGATCGTCGATTGCCGCGGCTTTGCCGCGCGCGGCGAGCTGGCGGAGCTGCGCGGCGTCAAGGGCGAGATGCTCGTGCTGCGCAGCGAGGAGATCGAATTGTCCCGCCCCGTCCGAATGTTGCATCCGCGCCATCCGGTCTATGTGGTGCCGCGCGGGGAGGGCGTGTTCATGGTCGGCGCGACGATGATCGAGAATGAGGAGCGCTCCCGAGTCACGGCGCGCTCCATCGTCGAGCTGGTCAATTCGGCTTTCGCCATTCATCCCGCTTTCGCCGAGGCGGAGATCGTCGAGACGGGCTCGGACGTGCGGCCGGCCTTCCCGGACAATCTGCCGCGCATTTCGCGCCAGGGCCGGACGCTCTATGTGAACGGGCTCTATCGGCATGGATTTCTTCTGGCGCCGGCGCTGGCGCGCCGCGTCGCGCGTTTTCTCTTCACGGGCGATATCTTCCCGGAGGTCATGAATGCGAATCAGGGTGAATGGGCAGACGCTCGAGATCGAGGCGCCCACATTGGAACGCCTCATCGAGGAATTGGGCTTTAGCGAGCAGACCGTCGCGACGGCGGTGAATCAGGAATTCGTGCGCAGCAAGGATCGCGGCGAGACGCTGCTGGTCGAGGACGATACGATCGAGATCGTCACGCCGCGGCAGGGAGGGTGAGGGGATTGTCGAACTTGCTACCTCCTCCACGAACTCCATGTTAGAGTCGGGTCATGAGCACGATCGTCACGGAAATCTACGACGCCCTTCGAGAGGCCGGCGCGAGCGAGGAGAAAGCGCGCAAGGCCGCGGAGGTCGTCGCTAATTTCGACTCGAAGAACAGCGACGTCAGCATGAGTTCGCTTTGCTGAAAGGCGAGTTCAACACCGTGAAATGGATGCTCGCGACCAATATCACGCTCACGCTTCTGGTGCTCGGAAAGCTGTTCCTGCACTGATGGCCGATGCGGTTTCCGGTCGAGCCCCGAACCAGCCGAATGCGATGACTGCGTCTCTCCTCCTCTACGGCGAGGTCCTATCCTCCCGCTTCCTGCTCGGCACGGCGCGCTATCCTTCGCCGGCCATACTCGCCGAGGCGATCCGCGTGGCGGGAGCGGAGATCGTCACCGTCTCGCTGCGGCGGGAGGCCGGAGGCTCGCGCGCGGGCGAGAGCTTTTGGCGGCTCGTTCGCGAGCTGGGCGTGCGCGTGCTGCCCAACACCGCCGGCTGCCGCACGTCCAAGGAGGCCATCGCCACCGCGCAAATGGCGCGCGAGCTGTTCGGAACCAGCTGGATCAAGCTCGAGGTGATCGGCGAGGAGGACACGCTGCAACCGGACGTCTTCGGCCTGGTCGAGGCGGCGCGCATCCTCAGCGATGACGGCTTTTGCGTCTTTCCCTATACGACCGAGGATCTCGTCGTCGCGGAGAAGCTGCTGGACGCCGGCTGCCGCGTGCTGATGCCCTGGGCGGCGCCGATCGGCTCCGGCCGCGGGATCAATAATCTCTTCGGCCTCAGAGCGCTGCGCGCGCATTTTCCCAATACGCCGCTCATCGTGGACGCCGGCCTCGGCGCGCCCTCGCAGGCGGCGGCCGTCATGGAGCTCGGCTTCGACGCGGCGCTGCTCAACACGGCGGTGGCGCGCGCCGGCGATCCGGTGGCCATGGCGCGGGCCTTTTCGCTCGCCATAGAGGCTGGCCGGGCGGCCTATCTCTCCGGCCTGATGGAGCCGCGCGACATGGCGGCGCCCTCGACGCCCGTGCTCGGCCGCGCCTTCGACGACGGACTCGAGGCATGAGCGCGCTTTCGTTTCCACCTCCCCCTGGAGGGGGGAGGTCGAGCGCCGAAGGCGCTCGGGAGGGGGTGAGCCCCCGAGTCTCGGGCGGCGAACCCCACCCCGTCCTGCTGCGCAGGCCGACCCTCCCCCTGAAGGGGAGGGTGGGGCGCGTCGCCTCTCATTCGAGCGTCATCCCGTCATGAGCGCGATTTTGCTCGATCCCTTCTATCTCATCGTCGATTCCGCCGATTGGCTGCCCCGGCTGTTGCCTTGCGGCGTGCGGCTCGTGCAATTGCGCGTCAAGGATCGCGAGGAGGCGGCGCTGCGCGAGGAGATCGCCCGCGCCCGCGATCTTTGCGCGGCCCATGGCGCGCTGCTCGTCGTCAATGATTATTGGCGGTTCGCCATCGATCTTTCCTGCGATTTCGTGCATCTTGGCCAAGGCGATCTCGACACGGCCGATATCGCCGCGATCCGCGCCCATGGAATAAGGCTCGGCGTCAGCACGCATGACGAGGCCGAGCTGGAGCGGGCGCTGGCGCTCTCCCCCGATTATATCGCGCTGGGGCCGATCTATCCGACTTTGCTGAAGCAAATGGCCTTCGCCCCGCAGGGGCTCGATAAAATCGGCGTCTGGAAACGCCGCATCGGCGAAATTCCGCTCGTCGCCATAGGCGGGCTGACGCCGGAGCGCGCCCGCGCGGCGCTGGCGGCGGGGGCGGACAGCGCCTGCGTCGTCACCGATATATTGCGCGCCGCGGAGCCGGAGGCGCGGGCGCGCGAGTGGGTGGCGGCGACGGACGAAAAGCGTCTCACGACGCTCCGCCGATCGGCCACTCCCCTTTGAACACATTGCCCTGATTGTCACGCGCCTCGACGCGCATCACCTTGGCGCCATTGGGCTTGTAGGCGAAGCGGAAGCTCGGATCCTCCGACAGGGAAATTCCGCCCTCCATGGAGAAGATCAGCGCCTCCCCCTGCCGCACCTCGACCTTGTCGACATAATGAGCCGGAATATAGGCGCGGGTGATCGGGTCCATCTGCAATCCCGAATTATTGGGATGGCGAATCATGATCTGCGCCTCGCGCAGGGCGGGATTCTCGCTGGCGAACTCCCGATATTTCATTTTGCCGAGATTGGCGCTGGCCTCGTCCTGATCCTTGATCGCCGGGGCCGAGCAGCCGCCCGAGGCCTTCACGAATTTCACCACCGAATGCAGCGCGCCATCGCCCGTTTGGCCGACGACATGCACATTGGTGTAGGAGTTCACGCGCACGCGCGTTTCTATCTTCGCGACGCCGGCGCCCTCGCCGAAGGAGAAGGCCGCCGCCATGGGCATGGGATTCTCGTCGATCACCAGCGTCGCCGCGCGCAGGCCCGGCTCGAGCAGCGAGATGGTCATCGGCACGATGGCGGCGTCCTCGGCCCGCTTCGGCGCGTCGAGCGCCACCACGCCCTCATGCGAGGTGATCGCGCGATCGTGGAAAATATCGGTGACGAGGCCCGGCCAGGGATCGATCTTCGGCTCCTGGGCCGAGGCGGCGGCGGCCCAAAGGCAGAGGGCTGCGGCCGCTGCGATGGGGCGCAGGAGGGACCGCGAGCCTTGAGGCTCGCTCTCATTCGGCGATTTGCGAGCGTGAAGGCTCGCGGTCCAAGGGCTCATCTGCGTTCCTCCGGTATTTTTTGGAATCATAGCGCTGTGGGCGCGGCCGGCTCAAGGGGCCTCCCATTCCAGCTCGGCGAAGCCGGCCGTGGCGTTGCGCGTGTGATAATCCTCGAACAGCAGCCAATTGGGCTTTTCGCCGCGGCCGGCTGTCGTCACCGCGCGCGCGAGCGTCTCCCCTCTGGCGATATCGGCGCGCAAATCGCGGGTGAGATGGTCGAGATAGGCTTTTTGCGCCTCCAGCGCCTGCGGCCAGGGAGCGACCGCCGGCCCATGGCCCGGCACGACGCGGACCGCCTCGATCTTCCGCAATTCCTCGATGACGGACAGAAAGCCCAAAAGGCTGCCGTCGATGATCGGGACATGCTGCAGGAACAAGAGATCGCCGGTAAAGAGCGTGCCGCTCTGCGGATCGAGCACGGTGAGATCGGAATCGCTGTGAGCGGTGCGCCAGGCCTTCAGCGCGATCTTGCGGCCGCCGAGATCGAGAATCGTCTCGCGTTCGACGGTGAGGGTCGGCGGAACCAGAATCACATCGTCGAGCAGGGCGCCCATCGTCTCGCGGAAAGAAGAGAGATAGTGCGGGCCGCGCGTCGCCATGGCGCGCGGGAGATTCTTGTGCCCGACGAAGACGGCTCCCGTGTCTCGAAAGGCAATATTCCCGAAAATATGATCCGGATGGACGTGAGTGTCGATGACATAACGGATCGGCTTGGTCGTGCGCTGCTGCAATGCAGCGAGGAAAGCCTCGCCCTCCGCGCGGCTGCCGCCCGTGTCGATGACCGCGACCGCCTCCGCGCCGACGATGGCGCCGAGATTGGCGATGCCGCCGAGGTTATCGCGAGACATCAAGGCGGTCACGCCCTGATGGACGAAGACTCCCGGCGCGATCTCGGTCAGCTCGAAGCTTTTCGCGCCGTTCGCGACGAGGCAGAGAAACGCAATCGCGAGCCCTCGAATAGTGCGTTGCAGCATCGGTTTTTCAGCCTCGTTTTTCGCCCGTTTCACGCGCGAAATCAGGAAAGTCGGGAACAGGATTTGGGGATTGCGCTTCAATTCCGTGCGACATATTATCCCGCCGTTTCCGACCTAAAAGAGGCTTTCCGGCCGGGAACCGGAAAGCGTCTCGACGGAGATACGGGCGGGGCTGCGGGCGCGGCGTTTCCGCCCGATCGCCGTGGCAAAAACGAGGAAACGGCTTCCCAAAGCCTTAGGGCGTCGGAAAGGCGCGATGTCGGCGGCGTGGCCGGGCCTTTTGCACGGTGATGTCGTCAGGAGGAAAAGCTCATGCATAAGCTGTTGTTGTCGACTTCGGTGGGGATCCTCGCGCTGTTCGGGGCCGGCGTGGCGAGCGCCGACGAGCTGCTCGATCTCCAGAAGAACCCGAAGCAGTGGGCGTTGCCGACGGGCGACTACGCCAATCTGCGTTACTCGAAGCTGAAGCAGATCACCACCGAGAACGTCGGCAAGCTGGCTCCCGCTTGGAGCTTCTCGACCGGCGTGCTGCGCGGCCACGAAGGCGCGCCGCTCGTTATCGGCGACGTGATGTATCTGCATACGCCGTTCCCCAACATCGTCTACGCCCTCGATCTCAACAACGAAGGCAAGATCCTCTGGAAGTATGAGCCCAAGCAGGATCCGAGCGTCGTTCCGGTCATGTGCTGCGACACCGTGAATCGCGGTCTCGCCTATGGCGACGGCAAGATCTTCCTGGCCCAGGCCGACACCACCCTCGTCGCTCTCGACGCCAAGACCGGCAAGCTCGTCTGGTCGGTGAAGAACGGCGATCCGTCCAAGGGCGCCACCTCGACCGCCGCTCCGCACGTCTTCAAGGACAAGGTCCTCGTCGGCATCGCCGGCGGCGAGTTCGGCGTGCGCGGCAGCATCACCGCCTATGACGTCAAGGATGGCAAGCTCGCTTGGCGCGGCTATTCGGAAGGCCCGGACTCCGAGGTTCTGCTCGACCCCGAGAAGACCACCTTCCTCGGCAAGCCGGTCGGCAAGGATTCGTCTCTGAAGACCTGGGAAGGCGATCAGTGGCAGATCGGCGGCGGCACCACCTGGGGCTGGTATTCCTATGACCCCGAGCTGAACCTGATCTACTACGGCTCGGGCAATCCCTCGACCTGGAACCCCGCGCAGCGTCCCGGCGACAATCGCTGGTCCATGACCCTGTGGGCGCGCGACCTCAACACCGGCGTCGCCAAGTGGGTCTATCAGATGACTCCCCACGACGAGTGGGACTATGACGGCATCAACGAGGTGATCCTCGCCGATCAGACGATCGGCGGCGTCGCCCGCAAGACCGCCGTCCACTTCGATCGTAACGGCTTCGGCTACACGCTCGATCGCGTCACCGGCGAGCTGCTCGTCGCCGAGAAGTATGATCCGGCCGTCAACTGGGCGACCAAGGTCGATCAGGACAAGAACTCGCCGACCTATGGCCGTCCGCTCGTCGTGTCGAAATATTCGACGCAGCAGAACGGCGAGGACGTCAACACCAAGGGCGTCTGCCCGGCGGCTCTCGGCTCCAAGGACATGCAGCCGGCGTCCTTCGATCCGGACACGGGCCTGTTCTACGTGCCGACCAACCACGTCTGCATGGACTATGAGCCCTTCCGCGTCAGCTACACCGCGGGTCAGCCCTATGTCGGCGCGACGCTGGAGATGTTCCCGCCGCCCGGCGACAGCCACATGGGCAATTTCATCGCTTGGGACGCCCGCGTCGGCAAGATCGTCTGGTCCAATAAGGAGCAGTTCTCGGTCTGGTCCGGCACGGTCACGACCTCCGGCGGTCTCGCCTTCTACGGCACGCTCGAGGGCTATCTGAAGGCCGTCGATGTCAAGACCGGCAAGGAGCTCTACAAGTACAAGACTCCGTCGGGCATCATCGGCAATGTGATGACCTATGAGCACAAGGGCAAGCAGTATGTCGCGGTTCTGTCCGGCGTCGGCGGCTGGGCCGGCATCGGCCTCGCGGCCGGCCTGTCCAAGAGCAACGAAGGCCTCGGCGCGGTCGGCGGCTATAAGGCGCTGTCCGACTACACCGCTCTCGGCGGCGTGCTGACCGTCTTCTCTCTGCCCGACTACGCTCTGCCGATCGTCGCTCCGGCGAACTGATACGGCCAATAAAAAGATCAGCGCTCGGCGAACGCTCCTGGCGCGCGCCGAGCGCCTTGTTTGTGTGGATGGAAACTGCTGGAGGATGGCGTGATGAGACTGCCGCTCGTCGGGGCACTTGCCCTGAGCGTCTTCATGGGTGTTGGAACGACCGTGCGCGCCGAAGCGCCGGGAGACCCGACCGCGGTCAAGGAAGTGGACGGCAAGTGGTTCGACGCGCAGAGCAAGCCGACCTATAAGGTGCAGGCCGACGGCACGGTCGATTGGTACACTTTCTCCGGCTATCGCCGCTATCACGCCGAATGCCACGTCTGCCACGGCCCCAACGCCGAGGGCTCGACCTATGCGCCGGCGCTGAAGAATTCGGTCAAGAACTTCAATTACGAGGAGTTCTACGGCATCGTCGTCGGCGGCCGCGAGAACAAGCAGGCGGGCAATGACAGCGTCATGCCGGCTTTCGCCGACAATAAGAACGCCATGTGCTATATCGACGACCTCTACATCTATCTCCGCGCCCGTTCGACCGAGGCGGTCGGCCGCGGCCGTCCGGAGAAGAAGGCAGAGAAGCCGCCGGCTTTCGCCGAGGCCGAAGCGAAGTGCATGAGCGCCAAATAGTGATCGAGCGTCAGTCGAGGCTTCGCGCGCCGGCTGGCGGCGGAACCGGCCGAGGGCTCGTCATGTCGCGTCGTCTCACATTTTCCCTGGTCGCCGTCGCGGGCTTGCTCGCGACGGCCCCGGCACAGTCTCAATCGCCCGGTCTCGTGGCGCGTCCTCAAGGGGGCGTCGATGACGCGCGCGGCTCGATCGAGCTGATCGACCCCAAGATTCTGCGCGTCTGCGCCGATCCGAGCAATCTTCCCTTTTCCAACAGCGCCGGAGAGGGGTTCGAGAACAAGCTCGCGGAGTTTCTGGCCAAGAAGCTCGGCAAGGATATCGCCTATTCCTATTATCCGGGCGCGACCGGCTTCATCCGCAACACGCTCAATGCGCATTTGTGCGATGTGGTGATGGGAATGCCGCAGGGCGACGATCTCGTTCAGCCCACCAATCCCTATTATCGGACCTCCTATGCGGTGGTCTATCGCGCCGGCTCCGATCTCGAGGGGCTGACGTCGCTCGCCGATCCGCGCCTCGCCCAGAATAAGCGCATCGGCCTCGTCGCCAACACGCCACCCGGCAATCTCCTGGCCCGCTATCGGCTGCTCGCGGCGGTGAAGCCCTATCCGCTCGTCGTCGATACGCGTGTCGACGCGCCGGGCGCCGATATGATCCATGATCTCGAGAGTGGCGCGATCGACGTCGCTATTCTCTGGGGGCCATTCGCCGGCTATCATGCGAAAAAATCCGGCGGCCGGCTGAAGCTGGCCCTGCTCAGCGGGGACAAGGGCGCGCGCATGAGCTTTCGCATCGCCATGGGGGTTCGCCATTCCGATCAGGAGTGGAAGCGCGAGCTCAATCGGCTCATCGCCCAGAATCAGAGCGAGATCGACCGATTGCTCGTCGATTTCGGCGTGCCGCTGATCGACGAATCCGACGCGCCGATCGCGCCCGCGCCCATCGCGTCCACGCCATGAGGCGCTGGCTCGGCGTCGCGCTCGGCCTCGTTGCTCTCGTCGCGGCGCCCGCCGCCGCCGAGACCGTTCCCGAGCCGGAGGGCTATCGGCTCTCCGATTTTCGCGCCGCCGTGCCCGCCACTCTGCGCGGCGCCCGCGTGATCGACACGCAGCAGGCCTTCGCCCTATGGCGCGACAAGGCCGCTGTCTTCATCGATGTCCTGCCGCGCCCGCCGAGGCCCGCGGGCCTGCCGCCCGAGGCCGTCTGGCGCGACAAGCCGCGTTTCGACATTCCGGGCAGCGTCTGGCTTCCCGAGACCGGCTATGGCGAACTGCCGGAGGCCTCGCTCCGCTATTTCGAAAGCGGCCTCGCGCGCGTGACCGTGGAAGAAAAGAGCCGCCCGCTGGTCTTCTACTGCCTCGCCGATTGCTGGATGTCGTGGAACGCCGCCAAGCGCGCGCTCGCGCTCGGCTATTCCAACGTGTCCTGGTTCTCGCAGGGCACGGATGGCTGGGCCGCCGCCGGCCATCCGCTGGAGCCGCGCGAGCCTGAGCCCCGCGGCGAGCGCTGAGCCGCGCGTCAGTCCGTCTTCTTCGACAGCGACCAAACCGCCGCGATGAAGAATCCCTTGCAGAGAGGCAGCAGCAGCAGGGTGGAGACGATAGTCGCGGACAGCACCAGCGCCGCCTCGGCGCCATAGGACAGAGTTGCGCGCGTCTCCAGAAAGATCAGCAGCGGAACGATGATATGAGCGACGACGCCGATGGTGAGCCAGGCCGGCCCATCGTCGGCGTCGACGCCGATGAAGCTCTCCGCGCAATGCGGGCAGGCGTCCGCGCGCTTCAGATAGCCGTCGAAGAGCGCGCCATTCCCACAGCGCGGGCATTTGCGCAGAAAGCCGCGCAGCAGCGCGGTCGTCGTCGTTGGCCGGGCAATCGTCGTCGGCGTCATGGGATTACTGCTTCTCCGCGCCGGGCGTCACGCCGAGCTCTGCGAGGCTGAAGGAGAGCTCGGGCGCGAGCGTGGGCTCGAGGCGCGCTGCGCTGGCGAGCTCGACGATCTCGGCATAGCCCGCCGCGCCCAGCCGGCGATGAATGAAGGTCACGGCCCGCACAGCGTCGACGACCCAGACCTCGCGCACGCCGAAAGCGGCATAGACGCCGATCTTGCGGCCCTTGTCATAGGCGAGGCTCGAATCGGCGATCTCGATCGCCAGCAGCACCGCCGGCCCATCGAGGGCGGAGAGGGGCAGATCGCGCGGAAAGACGCAGAAATCCGGCTCGACGAAAGTGCGTGCGTCTAGGCGCAGCGTGGTCTCCTGGGCGACTTCCAAATGCTGCGGAGCCGCGCGCTGCAAAAACCGATTAACCGCGATCTTCACCCATTCGTGTCGGGCGCCCTTCGGCGACATTGGCACGACCTCCCCGCCGATCAGCTCGAACCGCTCGTCTTCATCGATAATTCCGGCGCGGAGCATTTCCTCGATTTCCGCCACGCTCCAGCAACGCCGGGGGAGTCCCTCGGCGGCCTGAGTCTCGAGCGGAAGGCCGATCGGGCGCAGATGCGGGTTCATGCAGCGCAATATAGCGCAATCCGGGCGGGATTTCGCGTGTCAATATTGGCCGGCGAGCGTGGCTTCGAGAAGCGCGGCCTCCTCGGTCGAAAGATCGAAGAGATCATAGACGATCGCGTCGATCTCCCTTTCCCGGCTCTCGATCTCGGCGGAGAGGCGCGCTGCCTCGTCGGGGTCGCCCGTCTCGCTGCGCCGGCGGGCGGCCTCGCCATTGGCGCTCGCCAGGGCTGCGAGCCGTTCCGCGGCCTGCGGATCGAGATCGGGCAGCGGCAGCGGCTCCAAATATTGCGTCTTCAGCCGCAGCCGCCATTTGCCGCCGCGCAGCGGATTGGACACGGAATGCAGCACGAACCAGCAGAGGCGCGAATTGAGAAAGGCGAGCAGCGCGAGATCGGCGCAGGGCAGGCAGAAGCAGGTGGCGTCGATGAGGCCGCCGCTGTCGTCGAGCGCGAATTTCGGCCCTTGGGAAATATCCGGAAAGACGATCTTCGGCGCCGCGAAGCCGGCGCGATAGGCGAGCTGCGCCTGTTGCAGCTCGAACCATTTTTGTCGCGTGGCGCGGCCCTCGAGCCGTGAGCGCAGCGGCGCGAGCCACACCTCCACGGCGGGATATTCCGCAATGTCGAAAGCGCCTTTCGGCGCATCGACGAGCCAGTCCTCGCTCGCCGCGCGCCAGCGGCCGATGCTTCCACCGCGAGCATAGGGCTTCAAAATCTCGGCGCTGCGCGGATCGGCGGCGACGAGCGCGTCGCGTGCCGCCCGATCGAGCACGAAAGCGTCGTTGAGCCCCGTCTTGATCCCCCAGAGCGGCGATCCATAGACCTCGCGCAGCGTCTTGCGGCCCCGCGCGATCTTGTCGCGCAGACGCGCCAGC
This sequence comes from Methylosinus sp. R-45379, assembly GCF_001644125.1. Lineage (NCBI taxonomy): Bacteria > Pseudomonadati > Pseudomonadota > Alphaproteobacteria > Hyphomicrobiales > Methylocystaceae > Methylosinus > Methylosinus sp. R-45379. Next base: position 29,348 of record NZ_LUUM01000001.1, on the reverse strand, counting down.
GCGTCCTCCTCGAAGCGCCAGACGGAGGCGCCGAGCCGCGCCTGCGGCATGCGCCGCGCATTCTCCGCAAACTCCGTTTCGAGGTCCTTCGGCGCGCGATCCTTCAACAGCAGAAAGGACACATCGTCGCGCTCGACGCTCTTTCTCAGCGTCACGATCGCCGGATAGGTGACGACGCCGTCGAAGACGCGCAGATCGCCGAAATCGACGACGCTTTCGATCGTCGCATTTTCGGCGAGGAAGCGGCGCAAGCTCTCGCCGGCGCCGGTGCGAAAGAAGCTCGACGAGGAGATGAAGCCCAGCCGTCCGCCGTCTTTCAGCAATCGCACGCCTTTTTCGAAGAAATAGGCGTAGAGATCAGCGCGCTCCGCGGCGACGGCGTAATGTTTCGCAAGATAGGGCTTCGCCGCTTTCAGATATTCCATCCGCACATAGGGCGGATTGCCGAGGACGATATCGAAGCCGCCTTCGCGCACCGCAATATCGTCGATGAGGCTATCGCCGGCGCGCAAATTGTCGTGCGGACCGTTTGGATCGAGAGCGAGCCTGAAGGCTAGCGGTCCGGTCGCCGCCTCGGACCGCGAGCCTTCGGGCTCGCTCGTCGCGGCGATCTGCGGGCATCGGCTCCATAGCACATGGCGCGCGGCTTCCACAGCGCGCGCATCTATGTCGACGCCGAAGAGATTATTGGCGATCGTCTCGCGCGCCGCATCGAGCGCGATCATCGCGCCGAGCGCCGTCTCCTCATAGTGTCGCGCCATTTCGTCGAAGGCGGCGTCGAGAAGCGCGCCATCGCCGCAGGCGGGATCGATGATCTTGAAGGATCGCAGAGCGTCGAGCCATGCGCGCCAGAAGGCGGGCGTCTCGCATCCGCCATGCTGCGCGACGAGAGCGGCGCGCCGCTCGTCGAGCGATTGCGCGATGGTGCGGGCGACGAGAAAACGGGCGATTGGAGCGGGCGTGTAGACGACGCCGCGGCGCTTGCGCTCGGCTCGGCGCGAGGCGTTGGAGGCGCGTTCATCCAAGGTGGAAGGCTTCGGCTCGATACGAACAATTGGCGACTTGAAACAAAATGGCCGGCGCGAGGCCGGCCATTCGATATCAATTGTCCAAGAAGCTCCGCAGCTTCCGCGAGCGGCTCGGATGCTTCAGCTTCCTCAGCGCCTTCGCCTCGATCTGGCGGATGCGCTCGCGCGTCACCGAGAATTGCTGGCCGACTTCCTCGAGCGTATGGTCGGTGTTCATGCCGATGCCGAAGCGCATGCGCAGCACGCGTTCTTCACGCGGGGTGAGGGAGGCCAGCACGCGCGTCGTCGTCTCGCGGAGGTTGGACTGGATCGCCGCCTCGATCGGGAGAATGGCGTTCTTGTCCTCGATGAAATCGCCGAGATGCGAATCCTCCTCGTCGCCGATCGGCGTCTCCAGGCTGATCGGCTCCTTGGCGATCTTCAGCACCTTGCGCACTTTTTCGAGCGGCATGGCGAGCTTCTCGGACAGCTCCTCCGGCGTCGGCTCGCGGCCGATCTCGTGCAGCATCTGGCGCGAGGTGCGCACGATCTTGTTGATCGTCTCGATCATATGCACCGGAATGCGGATCGTGCGCGCCTGATCCGCGATGGAACGCGTGATCGCCTGCCGAATCCACCAGGTGGCGTAGGTCGAGAACTTGTAGCCGCGGCGATATTCGAACTTATCGACCGCTTTCATCAGGCCGATATTGCCTTCCTGAATGAGGTCCAGGAACTGCAGGCCGCGATTGGTGTATTTCTTGGCGATGGAGATCACGAGGCGCAGATTGGCCTCGACCATCTCCTTCTTCGCCTGCCGGGCCTCGCGCTCGCCCTTTTGAACCATATGGACGATCTTGCGGAACTCGGCGATCTCGAGGCCGGTCTCGGTGGCCAGCGCGTGAATCTCGCCGCGCAGCTCCTTGATCCGGTCTTTCTCGTTGGCGACGAATTCCTTCCAGCCGCGCGAGCCGAGCTTGGAGACGCGCATGATCCATTTCGGATCGAGCTCCGAGCCCTGGAACTTGTCGATGAAGTCCTCGCGCTGCACGCCCTGCGCATCGGCGAGGCGCAGCAGCTTGGTCTCATAGCCGATGAGACGCTTATTGATGTCGTAGAGCTGCTCGACCAGCGCCTCGATACGGTTCTGGTTCAAGGAGAGAGACTTCACATCCGTGACGATCTCTTTCTTGAGCTGCTTGTATTTGCGGTCCTGAGCCGGGGTCAGCGTCTCATTCTTGAGCTTGTTCTCGACATTCTGATCCTGCAGCCGGCGCAGCTTCTTATAGGCGTCGGCGACGCGGGCGAAAGTCTCCAGCACCTTGGGCTTCAGCTCGGTCTCCATGGCGGAGAGCGAGACGGAATTCTCGAGGTCGTCCTCTTCCTCGAAAGCCTCCTCCGGCGGCGCGCCGGCTTCGCCCAGCGCGGCCGGCGGCGAGCGCGGCGCGGTGGCGGGCGCGAGATCGGACGGCGTGACCGGAGGCTTGCCGGCGTTCTTGCCCTCGGGGCCGGCGTAGGTGGCCTCGAGATCGATGATGTCGCGCAGCAGGACCTTGCCGGCCTCCAGCTCCTCGCGCCAGATGATGATGGCTTGGAAGGTCAGCGGGCTCTCGCAGAGACCGGCGATCATCGCCTCGCGGCCGGCCTCGATGCGCTTGGCGATGGCGATCTCGCCCTCGCGCGACAGCAGCTCCACCGAGCCCATCTCGCGCAGATACATGCGGACGGGATCGTCGGTGCGGTCGGCGGGCTCGGAGGTGCGCGTCGCGACGGCGGTGGCGCGGGTGGATTCGACGACCTCGCCGCCCTCGGCCTCCTCCTCCTCCTGCTGCTCCTCGCCCTCTGCGTCGTCGGGATCTTCGCCCTCGGAGACGGTGATTCCCATCTCCTGCAGCATGGCGTAAACGTCCTCGATCTGGTCGGAGGACACTTCCTCAGACGGCAGAACGGCGTTCAGCTCGGTATAAGTGACGAAGCCGCGCTTCTTGGCGAGCTTGATCATCCGCTTGACGGCGGCGTCGTTGAGGTCGAGCAGAGGACCGTCGGCGGTTTCCACCGCCACTGCGCCCTCGTTTTCGACTTTCTCGTCGTCTTTTTTCGCCATTCTTCGCTCCAAGCCCCACCCCACGCCGCCTTCCCGAGCCGAAGGCTGCGCCATGCCGGGATCGTTCACTTTTCCGCTCGCCGCATTTTAACGAAAAACCACAGCGTCGACCGCATGACAAGACGGCGGACCCCGCAGAGGACCCTACCGATTCGTCCGAGCCCACAGTCGCGGCCAGGGCTTAACTTTCGCCTAACCAAATCGGTAGAGCTTTGGCTCGCGGGCCGTTCGGCTTACGGGTCAAAGGCTTCTAAGCGAACGGCCCGATTGGGAACCGAACCCGTCGAGAGCGGCTTCGGTTCCATCGAGCGCGTTCAATTGCGCCTGAATATCGCTTAAGCGCGCGGAATCTTGGTCGTTGGGCGCGATCGCCAACCTCGCCTCGATTTTCCGAAGTTCTTTATCTAATGCGCGCACGCGATGTTGCAAGACGAGAGCTTGGCGCAGGCTTTCGGCGGCGTCGGCCGGGGCCGCCTCGGCGCGCACGCTCCACAGCGTCGCATGGGCGCCCATTCCTGCCAATTTCTCGCAAAATGCTTCTAGCCCGGCGGCGGCGGCGGCGCGAGCGAATTCTTCGCGCCCTCCGGCCCCGTCGGCGAGGCTGCGCACCAGCACGGCGCGCAGCCTCTCGCCCTCCGCCGAGGCGAAATCGAGCGCCGTCACCGCCTCCAGATGGGCGGCGAGAAGCTCCGGGTGATTCAGGAGAATCAGCAAAATGAGCGCCTCGCGCGGCGTGATGGCCGGCTTCGTGCCGCGATAGAGCGGGGAATTGGCGAGGGCCGCGCCGATGGTCAGCGGGCCGCGCATGGGCTCCGCATCGCGGCGGAAGCGTTGCTGCTGTCCGCCGGGGCGGCGCCCCTCGGGCCGACGCTGAAATTGGCCGCGCGTGCGGCCGAACAGCGAATCGCAGCGGTCGGAGAATTCTTTTTGATAGTGCCGGCGCAAACTCTCGTCGGCGATGGCGCGGCCGAGCTCGGCGAGGCGACGCTCGAGCCCGGCGCGGCGCTCGGGCGTGTCGAGCGGGACGCCCTCCGTCTCCCGCGCCCATATCAGATCGACCAGAGGGCGCGCCGCGGCCACGGCTGTGGCCAAGGCGGACGGGCCGGCGGAGCGCAAGAGCTCGTCCGGATCCTGGCCGTCCGGCAGCAGCACGAAGCGCAGGCTGCGGCAGGGGCCGATCAGCGGCAGGGCCGTGTCGATCGCCCGAAAGGCGGCGTTGCGGCCGGCCTTGTCGCCGTCGAAGCAGAGAATTGGCTCCTCGGCGTGGTTCCACAGCAGGCCGCATTGCTCGGCCGTCAGCGCCGTCCCCAGCGGCGCCACCGTCTGCGGAAAGCCGGCCGCGGTCATGGCGATGACATCGACATAGCCCTCGACGGCGATGATGTTTCCCGCTTCATGAGCGGGTTTGCGGGCGTTGTGCAGATTGTAGAGCGTCGCGCCCTTGTGGAAGAGCGGCGTCTCCGGCGAGTTGAGATATTTGGCCTTGGCGTCCTTCTCCATCGCCCGCCCGCCGAAGGCGATGACGCGGCCGGAGCGGTCCGCGATCGGAAACATGATCCGATTGCGGAAACGATCATAGGGGACGGCGATGTCCTCGCCATGGACGAGCAGGCCGGCCTCGATCATCGTCTCGACGCTGGCGCCCTTGCCGGCGAGATGGTCGCGCAGCGCATAGCGCTCGCTCGGCCCGTAGCCTAGCCGAAACTGCGCCTGCTCTCTTTCACCTAGTTCACGGCGGGCGAGATAGGCGCGCGCCTCGGCGCCGGCGGGGCCGCGCAGCTGCTTCTCGAAGAATTGCGCCGCCCATTCCAGCACCTCGGTCAGCGAGCCGCGGCGCTGCTCCGCCTCCTGCGCCTCTTTGGTTTCCACCGGCATGGGCAGGCCGGCCATGCCGGCGAGCCGCTCGACCGCCTCGGGAAAGGTGAGGCCCTCCGTCTCCATCAGAAAGGTGAAGCCGTCCCCATGCTTGCCGGAGGAGAAGTCTTTGTAGAAGCCCTTCTGGTCATTGACATAGAAGGAGGGCGTCTTCTCCGCCTGAAAGGGCGAAAGCCCGCGCCACTCGCGCCCCTCCTTCTTGAGCTTGACCTTCTTCGACACCACTGCCGAGACCGGCACGCGGGCGCGAATTTCATCGAGGAAGGAGGGAGGGTATCGCATTGTGTCTTTTATGGCCTTCGTCGATCGAGCGAAGCTGCTCGCGCCCCCTCCCCCAGCCCTCCCCCGCTTCGCGGGAGAGGGGGCAGATTCGGCGCTTCATCCATGTCTCGCGAATCGGCGCCGCCTCCCTCTCCCGCGAAGCGGGGGAGGGTGAGGGAGGGGGCCTTTCGGTCGTCGGATCGAATGACGCGGGCCACTCGTAGCATTGTCGGCGCATTCGGCGCGCGCCGCATGGGCTTTTTGCCCGCTAACCACACGGGGGCTACGGCGCGTTCGACACGGAATACGATCGTATATACGAATTGCTTCGACCAGCGCTAGGCGAGGGCAAATCGATCATCCCGTCGAAGAGGGGCGCCTCTCACGCAGGCTCGCGCACTTTCTCCTTCTCCGGCGCTGTTTCCGTCGCGCCGGCGCGAGCGGGCAGCTGCTTGGGCCGATAGGCGGGGTCGATCTCCGCTTTTTCGCGCACCGGGCCGAAATCCTCACCGGAGTCGATAGGGCGGATGTAGTCGCCGCTCCAGGTCACATATTTGGCGAGGCGCTGATCGTCGAGCGGATAGACGGAGGGCAGGCCGAGCGTCGCCGGCAGCTTCACGAGCAGCACGGTCGCCAGTCGATAGAGGAATGTCTGGCTGTTCTGTATTTTCTCGGCCGGATCGGGTCCGAAGGGCCGGGTGAAGGAGAGCTTCACATTGGCGAAGTTCAAAAGCTTCAGACCATTCTCCGCGGCGCGCTCGGCCATCCACACCAGCGCATAGTCGGAGAGGCCGTGCTCCTCATAGCCGCCGCCGACATTGGAGTGCACGCCCGGAAACCAGCGCTCGGTATAGAAGGGAAAGCCGCGCTCGGCGATGTTTCTCGCATTGCGCTCCCGATGATAGTCGGTGAGCGCGATCGGCGTCGGCCGGAAGGGCCAGCGACGCTCGTCCGCCGCCAGCGCGTGATAGGCGGAATCGACGCTCGTGCTCAGCGTCACATCGTGAAAGCTCGTGTGGAAGAATTTGTCGATGAGCCGGCCGAGAATTTCGCCATAGGGCGCGCCGAGCGCGCCCACCGTGTCCCACACGCCGAGGAATTTGACCTTGGCGGGATAGGGATGGCAATTCTCGTCGCGGAATGTCTGCGCGGAGGCGCCGCCAGGGCGCCACTCCTCGGCCCTGTCCTTGTAATGGTCATAGGCGATGGAGACGAGCGGCAGATTCCAGCGTTGCAGCACGCCGAGATTGTGAATAAGGCCGGCAATGCTGCGCGCCGTATAGGCGCCGCGGCTGAAGCCGAAGAGATAGATGTCGTCGCCCGGTTCGTAATTGCTGACGATGAAGGCGTAGGCGTCCTTGATATTGTCGGAGATGCCGAAGCCGAACGCGCCGCCGACGACCTTCTCGTCCTTCCGCGTGCCGACGCCGGCGATGTAATGGGTGAGTTGCGGATTGCCGTCGGCGTCGAGAAAATCAGTGGCCTGCAGCATTCGCACGACATTGGTGCCGCGCTTGGTCGGCTCGTTCCACGTGCCGTCGCAAAAGATCACGAGCTTCTTTTTGGGCTTGGTCGCGGTCATAATCGTCTCTTTCGCAAAGAGCTCGGCGCGTCGAAAAAATCACGCGCCGTAGAAAGGATCGCTGCGGCGCGCAAATGGCCGCCCAGCGAAACGCTCAGCCTAGCCGAGCTTTCCGCGGGGCGCCAGATCGGTGCGCGAAACTGATGCGACCAGAACTCAGAAGGGCAGCGGGCCGGTGATCGACACGCGCACGGCCGGCGGTTCCATCGGCTTGAAATGACGGCCCATCACGCCGACCGAGCAGACATTGCCCGGCGCGACGCCCGCCTTGCACAGGCCATAGAGCGGATCGGAGGGGATCAGCGATCCGTAGCCATAGGTGATCATGTCGGAGCGCGAATTGGTGACGTTGAACGCGTCGGCCTGAATGCTCCAGCCATTGTCGAAGCGATAGCCGGCGCGCAGATTGAGCGTTCCGGTCGCCGGCGATTTGAAGGCGCCGTCCTCGGTCAGCGGGCGCTCGCCGAGATAGCGATAGCGCAGCGCCGCGAAGGGGCCGGTCGTCTCGCCCACCTCGATCTGGCCCATGGCGACGATGTTGGGCGAATCGGGAATGTAATTGCCGGGCGCGTTGCCGACATAGGTTCCATATTGGAACGAGCCGGGCTGCAGAAGATCGATCCAGGCGAGCGCCTGCTGCTGGTCGACGCCGCGGAAACGCGCATGCGACAGGGAAACGCTGCCCTCCATCCGCAGCCAGGAGGCGGGCGTGTAGTGATTGATGATCTCCACGCCATAGCGCCGGCTCGGCCGGCCGAAGGCCGTGCTGCCGGAATCGCCCTCGAACTGATTCTCAGAATCATTGTTCAGCCACCAGAAGGCGACCGAGGATTCGAGCCCCTCGAGCAGGCGCGTGGTGCGCAGGCCGATCTCGGCGCCCCGCTGCTTCACCAGCAAGGGAATGGACGCGACGTTCGAGCCGTCGGCCGGGCTCAGCCGGGTCACGGTTCCGCGCGCGTCGGTCGAATGCAGCCCCTCGCCGAAATTGAGGAAGAGCTCGGTCTGCTCGAAGGGTCCGATGACGACGCCCACCTTCGGGCTGCCCATCGTCGCCGATTTGGAGCCGCTGTTCCAGGGGCCGGTCCAGATCGGATCGCCATTGCCGTCCTTGGGCGCGGAGAGCGGATCCTGAAGGCTGCCGACGCTGGCGGCAAAATAGTCGAAACGCACGCCGCCTGTGGCGCGCAGCCAGGGCGCGAAGCGAACCGTGGTGTCGGTCCATAGGCCGACGCTGCCTTCCGCCACGTGGCTGTTGACGACCGTGTCATAGGGCTGGCGCCGCCAGCTGTCCTGCAGGCCGACGCGAATATTGTCGTAGCGGCTCTCGAGGCCGATGCGCGATTCGATCGGCAGGCCGGCGACCTCGTATTTATAGGCGTGCTGCGCGTTGACGCCGAGCACGGTGCGCCGGTCGAACTGACGGAACTGGTCGCCGACGTCGGGATGCGAGAGGAAATAGGTGAAATTATTGTAGAGATCGAGCGTCGAGCGTATCGCGTAGGCTTCCACGCGCGAGGAATGCGCGCCCTCCGTCTGGCTCCAGCGCGCCGAGAGGCTGAAGCGCGAAGCGTCGCCGCCGTCGGTGCTGTCGATATTGCCCCACAGCGGAAGGACGCCGCCATAGACGGCGCGCGACGGGATCTGGTCGGTGGAGAACCAGCGGTTGGCGTAGGCCATGGCCGTGATCGAGAGGCCGTCCTCCTGCGTGCCGCGCGACCAGCGCAGCACCGAATTGATCTTGCGCATCTCGTCCGGCCGCGTCCATGGGCCGTTGTATATGCTCGACTCGATGGCGGTGAGCAGATTGCCGCCATTCACCTCGAAGCTCTTGGCGCCGAGCAGGCGGCCATAGGCGAAGCTGCCACCCGTCGCCCGGAAGAAGCCGTGGTCGAGCTTGTCGATATATTGCATATCGACCGCGCCGGCCGAGGAGAAGTCGCCCTTGTCGGCGTAATAGGGGCCTTTGCGGCCGACGACGGAGGAGAGCAGCTCCGGGATCAGGAAATTGGCGTCCGCATAGCCCTGGCCGTGGCCATGCGTGCGCATGTTGATCGGCATGCCGTCCAGCGTCAGCGAGAAATCAGTGCCGTGGTCGAGCTGGAAGCCGCGCAGAAAATACTGGTTCGCCTTGCCTTCGCCGCTGTGCTGCGTGACCGAGAGGCCGGGGACGATCTCGAGCGCCTCGCCCGGACGTGCAAAGGGCACGGCGTTGACCTGCTGGCCGCTGAAGATGGTCTCGCTGGCCGCCTCGATCCTCACCTTCGCCTTTTGCGCGTCTTCCGAGCGCGCGGCGGCCGCCGCCGGCGTCGCGGCCGCGATCGGCGCGCCGACGTCTATGTCCGGCAGAGCCTCCTGAGCGAGGGCGGCGCCGCCGAAAAGCGCAGCCGTCAGGGCCAATGCTGAGATTTCGCCAATGCGCCGGCCGGTCATCGCTGCTCCCCCGTATGATTTTTTACTAATCTGATCATACGAGAGGGGGCGGGTCAACGACCGCCTACGGATTTACCCGCAGCGTTGCATTTCCGTCACAGGGCTCAGGCGTGGCTATGGCCGTGGTGAGGCTTTTGCGTGGAGGCGCTCTCCGGCGAATGCGCCTCGCCGGGCGCGACGACGAGCTGGCCGTAGCGCACGCCGCGCTCGCCGATCACATGTCGGGCAAAATGCTCCACCTCGGATTTGCGGCCGCGCAGCAGCGAGACCTCGAGGCAGGTCTCGGCGTCGACATGCACATGCAGGGCGGCGATGGAGAGATCGGCGTGGCTGTGATGGTCGTGCATCAGCCGCTTCGACAATTGCCGCGTCTCGTGATCGTAGAGATAGACGAGCGCGCCGATGCAAGGGCGGTCGCTGTCATCGACCTTGGGCTGCTTCATGAGGCCGGCGCGCACGAGATCGCGCACCGCCTCCGAGCGATTCTGATGCCCGCCGGCCTCCATATACTGGTCGAGAGCGGCCATGAGATCGTCGTCGATGGTCATGGTGACACGCTGCATATCGGACGCTCCCCTCGCGGCGGTCCCGGATTCCAATGAAAAGCTCCGGCCGCATGTCGTTGTTTTTACCCGTCCGGGCGCGGCCCCGCAATCGCGCGCGGGCCGAGCGGCGCGCGGTCTTGTCCATTTTCGCGGCGTCGGGCATTGTCGCGGCCCCGCCCGTCAGGCTTGCCCGGAGTCCTTCGAAAATGAGCTGGTCGTTGAAATGCTTGCCGCTCGTCGTCGCCGCATTGCTCGCATCGATCGCGCCGGCCTTCGCCCATACGGCGGATATTTCCACCGCTAAGGTCACGCCCGAAAAGGACCATTCCTATCGGGTAGACGTCGGCTTTCTGGCGACCGATCTCGAGCGCATCTTCTCGCAGACCATGGCGGAGCGCTCCGGCGTCGAGCTATCGCAGCCCGGTGTGCTGGAGGCCGAGATCGGCAAGCTGATTCAGCGCCGGGTCTCCATGCATGACGCCGATGGCCACGCCTGTTCCGGCCGCGTGGACTATTCCGGAGAGGACCCCACCAATGCGGACAGCGCATTGGTGACGCTGACGTTCGACTGCGCCAGCGTTTCCGGCCAGATTTTCTACGACGCGAAAGAGCTTCTGGCGGCCGCGGGCTCCAAGGCCAAGCATCTCGTCACGCTGACCGGCCCCAACGCCGGCGAGACCATGCTCTATCCCACCGATGTGCCGCTCGATCTTTCGAAGCCGCTGGAGACGGTGTGGCAGCTGATGTGGAAATTCGTGCAGGCCGGCGTCGAGCATATTCTCACCGGCTACGACCACATTTCCTTCCTCATCGCCATTCTTCTCTGGGCGACGCGCGTTTGGCCGGTAGTGAAGATCGTCACCGCCTTCACCGTCTCGCATTCGGTCACTCTGTCGCTGGCGGCGCTCGATATCGTCACGCTGCCCTCGCAATGGGTGGAGGCGGCGATCGCCGCCTCGATCATCTATGTCGCGGTCGAGAATTTCTTCTCGCGCCGCGTCGATGGACGCTGGCGCGACACGTTTCTCTTCGGCTTCGTCCATGGCTTCGGCTTCGCCAGCGGGCTGAAGGAGCTGGGCGTGCCGGCGGATGCGGTTCTACCCGCGCTCGCCTCCTTCAACATAGGCGTCGAGCTCGGACAGGTGGCGATCGTGCTGGTCTTCGTGCCGGCGCTGCTCTTCATCGACAAGCAGACCGGCGGCAAGCGCAGCCCGCAGCTCGTCTATGCGCTCTCGGCGGTGATCGCGCTGCTCGGCGCCTATTGGCTGCTGGAGCGCGTCGGCGCGCTGGACTTCGTGCTCGCCCATTTTGGCCATTCGGTCTGAGCGGCGGGAGCGCGGCGGCTTCGCGCAGCCGCGCTCCGTCGAATGGGCGTCGCTCGGCCGGGTCACTTGGTGACGATGAAGGACCCGAGAATGCCGCCGAGCAGCGCGCCGATGATCACGGTCCCGATCGCGGCGGGAAAGCCGACGACGCCAGCGCCCATCACAGCGCCGAGCACGGCCCCGACCCCCGCGAAAATATAGGCGTTCCGCGACATCAGACGGTCGACTTGGTCTTCTTCGGCCATGGTACTCTCCGTTGTTCTCTCTTGCTGGCCCTCGGACGAAGGGCTGGCTCCGCATGTCTCTAGCTAGCGCGCGCCGCACGGCGGCAAGGGCGGGCCGCGGAAGCCTCACGCGAAATCGCCGATTCGATTAGGATGACGCCCATGACACCGGATGATCTCGTCTCGCGCCTCCTCTATCGGGATGGGCTGATGCTCGTCGTCGACAAGCCCGCCGGCCTGCCTGTGCATCGCGGCCCCAAGGGCGGCGAGAATCTGGAGGATCATTTCGACGCGCTGCGCTTCGGCTTGCCGCGCGCGCCGGCGCTCGCGCATCGGCTCGATCGCGACACCTCGGGCTGCCTCGTGCTCGGCCGCCACCGCAAGGCGCTGGAGCGGCTCGGCAAGCTGTTTCACGACGGGCGCATCAAAAAGACCTATTGGGCGATCGTCGAAGGCGCGCCTTCGGAGGAGGAGGGCCATATCGATATGGCGCTCGGCAGGCTCGATTCGACGCGCGGCTGGTGGATGCGTCCCGATCCGCTGGGCCAGCCGGCGCAGACCGATTGGCGCATGCTCGGCCGCGCCCGCGACGCGCAGGGCAATGATCTCGCCTTCCTCGAGCTGAGGCCGCAGACCGGCCGCACGCATCAGCTGCGCGTTCATTGCCAGGCCATGGGCTGGCCCATGCTCGGCGATCCCGTCTATGGCCATGGCAAGCGCGAAGGCGCGCCGCCGCTGCATCTTCACGCGCGCGAGATCGACATTCCGATGCGCGAGAACAAGGAGCGCATCGTCGTGCGCGCCCCGGCGCCCGCGCACATGCGCGAGGCGCTGGCGCTCTGCGGATGGAGCGCGGAGGCGGAATGATATTTCTCCCTCTCCCCGCGCGAGCGGGGAGAGGGCCGGGGTGAGGGGCTCGGGGCGTTTTCCGTTTGTGGCTCATGCCCTGGCCCCTCATCCTCACCTTCTCCCCGCGAGCGGGGAGAAGGAAGGCGGCGAAGGCCGCGCAAATCTATCCGGGGGCGCGCATGACCACGCCGGTTCGCATCTGCTTTTTCGGCGACAGCTTCGTCAATGGAACCGGCGACGATGATGGTCTCGGCTGGGTGGGCCGGCTGGTCTCGCGGGAGCGCCACGGTGGGCGAGATGTCACCGCCTATAATCTCGGCATCCGCCGCGACACCAGCGCCGATATCGCCGCGCGCTGGCGCGAGGAGGCGCGGCGGCGTCTGCCGGCAGGCTCCGACGCGCGCTTGCTGTTTTCCTTCGGCGCCAATGATTGCGTGGAGGAGGAAGCGGGCCGTGCGCGCGTGCCGCTCGAGGAGACGCTCGTTCATGCGCAGAAAATGTTGCGCGAGGCCGCGACGCTCGCGCCCGTATTGATGGTCGGGCCGTTTCTGCCCGGCGCCGCGCGCATCGATCGCCTGTGTCCGCAATTGCAAAAGCTCTGCGCCGAGCTGCAAATTCCGTATATCGAGATGCGCGGCTTTGCCGCGAGCTGCGGCGTGCTTCTCCAAGAGGCGGCCGCCAGCGACGGCGCCCACCCCAATAGCGGCGGCTATGCGGCGCTGGCCGATTTCATCGGCGCGGCGTCGGAGTGGCGCATGTGGCTCGACGGCGAGCTCACGTCCGCCAAGGATGCGCCGGCAGATCGCTGACGCCGACGACGGCGACGCCGGCGAGCGCGACGGCATGGTCGTTCTCGACCGAGCTGCCGCTGACGCCTATCGCGCCGACAAGCACGCCATCCTCATCGACGATGGGCAGGCCGCCGGGGAAGGTGATGAGCCCGTCATTGGAATGCTCGATGCCGAAGAGCGGGCCGCCCGGCTGCGACAGCTTGCCGATCTCGCCCGTCGGCATGCCGAAGAAGACGGCCGTCTTCGCTTTCTTGATCGCAATGTCGATGCTGCCGACCCAGGCATCGTCCATGCGATAGAAGGCTTTCAGATCGGCGCCGGAATCGACGACGGCGATGCACATTTTCGTGCCGAGCTCGGAGGCGCGCTTGCGTGCAGCGGTGATGGCGGCTTCCGCCGCGGCGATATTGACATGCATCAGAGAGTCTCCTCGTCGCGCGAGCGCTGCGACACGACACAAATGGCTACGCCGAAGTCCCTTTCAAGTCCGTCACCTTTGGGCAATCGGCGCCGGTTGTGTCACAATGTCGCGCTCCGCCGGCCATTTGACGCGATAGGCGAGGCGCAGCTCTTTCGTCTCGCGCGGCTTGGCGTCGAAGCTCCAGCCCATCACGCCGCGCTTGTCGGCGATCTGCTTCGTCGTGGGAGCCGTCGTTTGCGGCAGCGTCTCCACTGTGATCGCTGTATTCTCCGAAAACGGAATCTGATCGACGACCGTCACCGGAACGATGAAATCGTGCAGATTCGTGACCGTGGTCTTGAAGTCGCGCGTCTCATATTTGGTCTGGCCGAACCAGCTCGGCTCATTCTCGACGCGCTTGACCGGCGCGCGCGCGACCTTGATCTTGTCGTCGGCGCCGAAGCCGAGCTCCACCGCCTCGCCCGGCGCGACGAAAGCGATGCGGCTCTGCCCCACATGCATTCCGTCGCGCTGCACGGCGACGGGGCCGGCCAGCAGCGGGGCGTCCTCCTCATTGAGGATTCGCGCCTCGAGAAAAGCCGTGGGATCGAGCGCCGGCGCGATGCGCGCGGCGAGCGTCGGCGTCATGCGGCGCGCGGTGAGAATAAAGCTCTTCGTCGTTCCGTCGCCCGGCACGCCGACGCGGCCGGAGATTTTGAAGCTCGCTTGAAAAGCGTTGGATTCCAGCGCGGCTGTCTGCTGCGCGACCGGCGCCGGCTCGGGCGCCGGCATCCTGGAGATTTCCGCTTTGCGCATCGGGCGCTCGGGCGCCGCAGCCGCCGGAGCGGCGAGCTTCTCCGAATAGAGAATCGGCGGCTCATAAAAGCTCACCCGCTGCGGCTGCACATCGGGGGCCGCTGCGCCGCGATGCGCGCGCGTCGTCGAGACGGAGAGCGCGACCTCGCCCCAATCCTCGCCCGTGTTCTGCGTCACCGCGGCGCGGCGGATGAATTCGAGCTGCGGCTTGCCCTCCGGGCCGCCGGTCTCGAGCCGCGCATCATAGGCGGGCCGCCAATAGGCGCCGGAGACGAGATAGGAGAGGGCCAATTGCAGCCTGCCGCCGCTCGCCGATTCGACCGCTATGGCGATCTCGCGCGACGGGCGCCGCGCCGCGCGCGCGCCGGTTCCCGCCTCGAGCGCATGGATCTCGTCGTCGAGCTCCTTCGCCTTGACGTGGGCGCCGCGCAATTCTTCGCCGGTTTTGGTCAATGCGGAGGCTATGGCGTCGAAGGCCGCGCTCCATTCGCCGATCGCGAGCGGCCGTGTCTCCGGGCCGAGCTTCTCCGGGCTCGCCTGCGAATAGCGCGCGATCATCGCCTGCTTGGCGGTGAGCGTGTCCAGCGTCACCTGCAGGCTCTCGCGCGCGCCGCGCAATTGCTTCAGCTTCGATTCGATCGCCGTGTCCGGCGCCTGCGTCTCCGCCGGCGCGAGCCGCGCCTCGACGGCGCCGATCGTCACGCGCCCATTCGCCTCGCCGGAGACGCGTAGCGAATCGGCGTCGAGCGCGAAGGGAAGATTTTTGAGGAGGACCGTCGCGGCGCCAGCGGGAAGATCGATCGTCGCTCTGCGCGTCACTGTCGCTGCGTCTGGATGGACGATGACGCCGTCGATCGTCGATGTCGCCTCGACGATCGTCTCCTTCGCCCATGCGGAAGACAGAGCGATCGAAGACACGCAAACGAGAGCCAAGACGCGAAGCCGCATGGGCCGCCTCCTCGAGGGAAAGAAGGCGACATCCGGCCCTATGCTTATGTCCTTTTCGCGGCGGCTCTCGCCGCTATGCGCGCTATCTCTCAGCTTTCGCCGCGGGCGTGGGCCGGTCGGTCAGCGTGTGCAGAAAGGCGACGATGGCGTCGATCTCGCCTTCGTCGAGCCGCGGCGTCTCGCCCGGCTTGCGATCATAAGGAACTTCCTTGACGTTCACATTGTCGTGATACGCCGCTGGCAGATCGTCGTATTTCGCGGTCGCGCCCTCTTTCTTGGGATACCAGCGCGCGGGATCGGTGTCGCGCGTCGCATAGAAGGCCACGACATCGCGCAGGCTGGCGAAGGCGCCATTGTGCAGATAAGGGCCGGTGACGGCGATGTTTCGCAAGGTCGGCGCCTTGAACTGTCCGCAGAGGCTGTCGATAGCGTAGCCCTTGGGCGCGACCTTGGTGAGGCCTTCGCGCTTGCAGAGGCCGAGATCGACGTGGGCCGGGTCTTTGTTGTCCGGTATGGCGGCGTTGCGCGGCGCGCCCAGCGCATCATAGCTGAAATCGGTGAACAGCCAGTCCTGCGGATGGCGCGATTTCTCCTCGCCGACATGGCAGGCGATGCAATTGCCTTTCTTTTTATCCTTGAACAGCGCGAAGCCCTTCGCCTCTTCGGCGGTCAATTTCTCGCGTCCGCGCAGAAAATCGTCGAATTTGGACGAGAAGGGATGAAAGCGCTCGCTGCTCTCATAGGCGGCGACCGCGCGCGCCAATTTGTCGAAGGCCGCGTCGCTGTCGAAGAGCTTCTCGCCATAGACGCGCCGCGCGAGATCGGCATAGGCGCCGGATTTTATCTTCTCGACCACGGCGGCTTTCGACGGATTGTTCATCTCGCGTGGATTGAGCAGCGGCCCTTCCACTTGCGCGGCGAGATCATCCGCGCGGCCGTCCCAAAATTGTCCGCCGACGGGAACCAGCTCCGTCTCGCCGGTCTCCTCGTCCTTCTTCTTCATGAAATGAAAGCGCGGGCTGAAGGAGACGTAAGCGAGCGAGGGCGTCTTGCGGGTTCCGAGCGCATCCGGCCGGCTGCCGCGCGCGAGCGCCGCGATGGGCGAGCCATTATTGCCTTGAAACGCCTTGGCGGGGTCATGGCAGGAGGCGCAGGAGAGGCCCGCCGGCTCCGAGAGATTCTTATCCTCGAAAATTCGTTTCCCCAGCAGCTCGCGCGGCGAGAGATGAGCCTCATCGGCCGCTCGCGCATCGCTCGTGGTCGATTCGAGGCTCGCCGCCGGCGAGGCCGCGGCGAGCAGAATGAAAAAAGCGCGCGACAATGTCGAGAGGCGCGATCGAGTGGCGAGCGCCATTTTCAGATTCTCCGATCGCGAGAGGGAACTCTCCGAATGAGCAGGGCGCACGAAATCTAGTGAAGGAGCGCCAATCCCGTCAAACTCCATAGATTGGATCGGTTCCAAACAATGCCCTCGCTACTTCAGCCGTGCGAGGGCTCCGGCTGGGCGACGAAGAGCAGGATGAGGCCGAGCGAGCCGATGAATCGAAAGGCCGGCTGCTGGAAGTTCCAATCAACGGAACGCCACATCTGGAACCACTCGCCGCCGATGATCATGAAGCCGAAAAAATAGAGCGCGAAGCCGAGCGCGAGCCCGCCTATGGCCCATTGCTTCGCTGTTTCGAAGCGCGCCGCATCGCCCTTTCGTGCGCCAAAAAGCCGCAGCGCGCCATAGAGGCAGAGCGCCCCATAGGCGAGCTCCGTCGCGATGATCCCGGCATAGAACAGCCGCTGCAGCGTGTCGGAGAGAATGGCGCGGCTCATCAGCGCGGCGTCGGCATGGGTCGTGTCCATGGAGACGACATGGCGAAGGACCTCGAAATTCGTGCCATAATCGAAAATATTGCCGAGCCCGGTGACGAGGCCGAGCAAGCCAGCGCAGGCGGTGAGCAGGATTTTGGCGATGCGGGCGATCATGCGTGGGTCCTCCCCAGAGTCGATTCGGATCTATGTTCTGCCGATGATGCGCGCGAGACGGCGATGGCGATGATCGCGACATTGGCGCAGATTTTTTTCATTCTCGCCTTCCTTCTCTTGCTCGGCGGCGCGCTGATCGCTGCCTCCGACGCTGGCGTGCGGCGCGCCTTTCGCATCGCGCTGCATCGGCGCGTCGCGCGGTTGCGGGCGCCGCGCTACGCCATCGTCGGCGACAGTCTCGCGGCGCAATGCGACTGGCGCCCGCTCCGCCGGCGCCCCTTCGACGTGCTGCGCCTCTGCCTCGGCGGCGCGACGCTGAAGGATATAGGCGCGCAAATCGTCGAGGCGCGCATGATGTGCGCGCGCTGCTTCATCATCGATGGCGGCTTGAACGATCTTCTCTTCGACGCGGCGCCGCTCGCGCAGATCGACCATGATTTTCGCGCGCTGCTGCGCCGCCTGCCGGAGGATGCGCGCGGCGTTCTGATGCTCGCGCCCCATGTCACCGACGCCGCCCAGGCGCCGCGCATAGACGAGATCAATGCGCTGATGCGCGCGCTCGCCGAGGCGCGCGGGCTCGCGGTCGTCGATCTGGCGCCGCAGCTTTCGCAAGACGGCGCGCGGCGGCCCGAGATGACCGATGACGGCCTGCATTTCTCTCCGCTCGCCGCGAAGCTATGGGTGCGGGCGGCGCGAGAACGCCTTCTTCGCGATGGGCTCGCCTGAGCGCGGCGCGCCCTATGTAACGCGGCGCGGGCGCAATTCCACCGGCGCTCGCGCTCACGCCAATGCGCGAAGGAGGTCGTAAAAATGGGTCTCTTCAATTTCTGGAACAACTCGAAGAGCGGCGAGCAGATCGACAAGAATGCGCCTTCGCCCAAGGGCGCGACCGATAACGCCGCCGCGCCCGCCGATGAATTGAAGAAGGAGATCGAGAAGAAAGGTCTCGACGCCTCCAAGATCGAAATCTCGGTCGAGGGCGACAAGGTGAAGCTCGGCGGCAAGGCGTCTTCGACCAGCGACGCGGAGAAGATCGTGCTCGCCGTGGGCAACACCAAGGGCGTCTCGCAGGTCGAGAGCAATATCGTCGTCGGCAAGCAGGAAACGGAATCCTTCTTCTACAAGGTGCGCCAGGGCGACACGCTGTGGAAGATCGCCGAGACGCAATATGGACAGGGCAAGGGCGGAAAATACGAAGAGATTTTCGCCGCCAATCGGCCGTTGCTCTCCGATCCAGACAAGATCTATCCCGGCCAGGTGCTGCGTATTCCCAAGGCCCAAGGCGCCGCCGGCCAGGCCTGATTCTCTGTCGCGCGGCCTCTCTCGGGAGGCCGCGTCACGCATTCGGGAAAAAGCGGCGGCGCGCGCGGGAGCTATTCTTAAAATGCGCGCCCGACATTGAAAACGAGTTGCCTCGCAAACGCGCGCGCCACATATTCTGCGCCGCAAAAAAATCATACGTGATCGAGGCGAAGCGTTGAACCTCCGCATCTATCGTCGCGCGCCATATCTCGCGATGCTCGCAGTGACTTTGTCTCTCTCCGTCATTGCGAGCGCGCGCTCGTCGCGAGCGGACGAGTTGCCGCAGCGTCGGCCCGGTCTCTGGCGCATAAAAACAATATCGCCGGACGTGGGACTGCAGTCGCATGACGTCTGCATCGAAGCGGGCGACGGCATCCTCGGCGCTCCGCAGGACAATTGCACGAAGCCGACGGTCGAATCCGCGCAAGGCGGCGAGGTCATCGTCACCTTCTCATGCGATCTCCATGGCGCGCGCGAGGTGACGAGCCTCTTGCTCACCGGCGATTTCTCGAGCTGGTATCGCGCGCAATCGAAGACGACGCTCACGCAAAAGAGCGGCGCCACGCGCGAGCGCTCCGGCTTCACCATAGACGCGAAATTTCTGCAGCCCGAATGCCCGAAGCCGTGACGCCTCAACGCTTGGGCGCGAGGCCGACGATATAGGCGGAGAGCGAGTCGATCTCATCCGGCGTGAGGATGAGATTGGGCATGTTCCGATGCGAGCTGCGCAGAAAAACCTTGATCGCCAGCTCGGTCGTCGAGGGCATGCGCGCCACATCGACGAAGCTGGGCGCCTTGGCGGCCTCGTCCTTGGCCGGCGTCTTCTCGTCGATGCGATGACATTCGACGCAGAGCGAGGCGGCGAGACGCCGCCCGGCCGCAGGATCGCTCGATTGCGCCAGCGCCGGCGCCGCGACGCCTCCGCAAGCGAGGAAGGCTAGAAACATCGGCGTCGCGCGATTCATGGCTCTACCTCCGAAACGACGGCATGCAATGCCTATATGGTGAAATCGCCGCGCTTGAAAATCGACACCAGCGTGATTCCTTTTTCGGCGAGCTTTTCCGCCGCGCCTTCCTCACGGTCGATCACGACCAGCGCGCGCGTCGCTCTCGCCTCCGGGTGCTCCTCCACCATGCCGGCGATGGCCTCCAATATAGAGCCGCCCGTCGTCGCCACATCGTCCACGATCAGCGCCTCGCCGCCCTTGGGCACATAGCCGTCGATGCGCTCCTTGGCGCCATGGCCCTTGGCCTCCTTGCGCACGAAGAAAGCGTCGACCGGCGCGCCCTTGGGAAAGCTCACCGCCGCGATGGCCGCCACCATGGGCACGGCGCCCACGGCCAGCCCGCCGACGCCCTTTATTCCCTGCGCCTTCATATAGTCGACGACGATATCGGCGATGAGATGCGCGCCCTCCGGCAGCATGGTCGTCTGGCGCAGCTGGAAGAGATAATTGCTCTTGCGGCCCGAGGAGAGCGTGAAATCGCCGCGCAGCAGCGAATGCGTGTCGATCAGCCGATGCAGCCGCGCCCAGCGCGGATCGGCGGAATCGAGAACGGCGTCGGGACGGGAAGGCGCGCGCGTGTCGCTCATGGGCTGTCGAAACTCCGCTGTCGATCGTGAGAAATAGGCCGGAAGCCGGCTGCGGTCCCTTACGCCGAGGAACTCGCGGACTTCAAGCCGGTTCCTTCCCCTGGCTCGCGCCCGGCGGGGCGAAGCGGGGAAAAATCATGCGGAACAAAAAAAGAACTTGGCGAAGAGAACAAATACGATACAATCTGCCCATCCGATCTTCGCGTCCGATATCGCCTGATCCTCGCAAGTCTTTCACCGCTCTTTCGTTCCCGGGCCGCATCTCGCGTTGCGCCTGCCGCCCTGCCTGTGCCAGAAGGAATCATCGCCGTGAGCCAAGCCAATCTCCGCCTCGTGGAAGGAACCTCCGTGGACAAGACCAAGGCGCTGGACGCCGCTTTGTCGCAGATCGAGCGGGCCTTCGGCAAAGGCTCGATCATGCGGCTCGGCAAGAATCAGAAGGCCGTCGAGATCGAGACGATCTCTACAGGCTCGCTCGGGCTCGATATCGCGCTCGGCGTCGGCGGCCTGCCGCGCGGCCGTGTCGTGGAGATCTACGGGCCGGAATCATCGGGCAAGACGACGCTGACGCTGCATGTGATCGCCGAGGCGCAGAAGAAGGGCGGCGTCTGCGCCTTCGTCGACGCCGAGCATGCGCTCGATCCGGTCTACGCCCGCAAGCTCGGCGTTAATCTCGAGGAGCTGCTGATCTCGCAGCCGGACACGGGCGAGCAGGCGCTGGAGATCACCGACACTCTGGTGCGCTCCGGCGCGGTGGATGTGCTCGTCGTCGATTCGGTCGCCGCGCTGACGCCGCGCGCCGAGATCGAGGGCGAGATGGGTGACGTGCAGCCCGGCCTGCAGGCGCGGCTGATGAGCCAGGCGCTGCGCAAGCTCACCGCCTCCATCTCGCGCTCCAACACGCTCGTCATCTTCATCAATCAGATCCGCATGAAGATCGGCGTGATGTATGGCTCGCCGGAGACGACGACCGGCGGCAACGCCTTGAAATTCTACGCTTCCGTCCGGCTCGACATTCGCCGCATCGGCTCCATCAAGGACCGCGACGAGGTCACCGGCAATCAGACCCGCGTCAAGGTCGTCAAGAATAAGGTCGCTCCGCCTTTCAAGCAGGTCGAGTTCGACATCATGTATGGCGAGGGCATCTCCAAGGTCGGCGAGCTCGTTGATCTCGGGGTGAAGGCCGGCGTCGTCGAGAAATCCGGGGCTTGGTTCTCCTATGACAGCCAGCGTCTCGGCCAGGGCCGCGAGAACGCCAAGACCTTCCTCAGGCAGAACAAAGAGGCCGCCGAGCGGATCGAGCAGGCGATCCGCGAGAATTCGGGCCTCATCGCCGAGCGCATCCTCGACGCCGGCGGCGAGGAGGATGGCGCCGGCGGCGAGGAGTGAGTCGGGCGATCGCCGAAGGTGAAGCGAGGACGGCCCACCCTTTGAGGGAAGGGTCGGACGGAGCAGCCGTCCGGGGCGGGGTTCCACCACGGAGACTCCAGAACATCACTCCCTTCCGCGATCCGCGCGGCCTGTTCCACTTCGCGGACAAATGCTCTAGAAGGGCTCGGTTCGCGCCGGGCCTTTTCCTTTTCCCAGCGACGGTTACGGCCGAGCGCGCGTTCGATGGCCATTTGTGCCGAACAAGCGGGCGACAAGAACCGATATGAGTGGCGTCAACCAGATCCGTTCGACCTTCCTCGACTATTTCTCGCGCAATGGACACGAGAAGGTCGCATCCTCGCCGCTCGTCCCACAGAACGACCCCACGCTGATGTTCACCAACGCCGGCATGGTCCAGTTCAAGAATGTCTTCACCGGCTTCGAGAAGCGCCATTACGCGCGCGCCACCACGGCGCAGAAATGCATGCGCGCCGGCGGCAAGCACAATGATCTCGACAATGTCGGCTACACCGCCCGGCATCTGACCTTCTTCGAGATGCTCGGCAATTTCTCCTTCGGCGATTATTTCAAGGAAGGCGCGATCGAGCTCGCCTGGAATTTCGTCGCTCGCGAGCTCGCCCTGCCGCGTGAAAAGCTGCTGGTCACTGTCTATCA
This sequence comes from Methylosinus sp. R-45379, assembly GCF_001644125.1. Taxonomy (NCBI): domain Bacteria; kingdom Pseudomonadati; phylum Pseudomonadota; class Alphaproteobacteria; order Hyphomicrobiales; family Methylocystaceae; genus Methylosinus; species Methylosinus sp. R-45379. Next base: position 7,275 of record NZ_LUUM01000001.1, on the reverse strand, counting down.
CGACGACGACGAGGCGTTTTCGCTGTGGAAAAAGATCGCCGGCTTCTCCGACGACCGCATCATCCGCATCCCCACGGCCGATAATTTCTGGAGCATGGGCGACGTCGGCCCCTGCGGCCCGTGCTCCGAGATTTTCTTCGATCAGGGCGACAGCGTCGCCGGCGGCCCGCCCGGCAGTCCGGATGAGGATGGCGACCGGTTCCTGGAATTCTGGAACCTCGTCTTCATGCAATATGATCAGACCGCGCCCGGCGAGCGCGCGCCGCTGCCGCGGCCCTCGATCGACACGGGCATGGGTCTCGAGCGCATCGCCGCCCTGTTGCAGGGCGTGCATTCGGTCTTCGAGGTCGATCTTTTCCGTCGCCTCATCGGCGCCGTGGCCGACGCCACCAACGTCGATTCCGCCGGCCCGCAGGCGGCGAGCCATCGCGTCATCGCCGATCATTTGCGCGCCTCGGCCTTCCTCGTCGCCGATGGCGTGACGCCCTCCAATGAGGGCCGCGGCTATGTGCTCCGCCGAATCATGCGCCGCGCCATGCGCCACGCGCAGCTTCTCGGCGCGGCCGAGCCTTTGATGCATCGGCTCGTCGGCGCCCTCGTCTCCGAGATGGGGCTCGCCTATCCCGAGCTGACGCGCGCCGAAAGCCTCATTCGCGACACGCTGCTGACCGAGGAGACACGCTTCCGCCAGACATTGGCGCGCGGCCTCTCCATCCTCGACGAGGAGAGCGCCTCGCTGACCGCGGGCGCGAGCTTTTCCGGCGAGACCGCCTTCAAGCTCTATGACACTTACGGCTTTCCGCTCGATCTCACCGAAGATGCGCTGCGCCCGCGCGGGATCGTTGTCGACAAGCCGGCTTTCGAGAAAGCGATGGAGCGCCAGCGCGCTGAGGCGCGCAAGGCCTGGGCCGGCTCTGGCGAGACGGCGACGGAGGCCGTCTGGTTTGCGCTCGAGGAACGTCTCGGCGCGACCGAATTTCTCGGCTATGACCGGGAGAAGTCTGAGGGCCAGATTGTCGCCATTCTCCATGAAGGGGCGGAAACGTTCCGGCTCGAGACCGGCGCGCGCGGCGCCGTGCTGCTCAATCAGACCCCCTTCTACGCCGAATCGGGCGGCCAGATCGGCGATATGGGCGTGATGCGCGCCAAGGGCGTGCGCTTTCGCGTCACCAACACGCAAAAGAAGGTTCATGGCCTCTTCGTCCATGAGGGCGTGGTGGAGGAAGGCGCGCTCGTCCCCGGTCTCGCCCTCGAGCTGGAAGTCGAGCACGCCCGTCGCAACGCCGTGCGCGCCAATCATTCCGCGACGCATATTCTGCACGAGGCTTTGCGCCGCGTGCTCGGCGATCATGTCGCGCAAAAGGGCTCGCTCGTCGCGCCGGATCGGCTGCGCTTCGACTTCACCCATCCCAAGCCGCTGAGCGAGGAAGAGATCGCCGCCGTCGAGCAGATCGCCAATGAGGTGGTGCAGGACAACGCCCCGGTCGAGACGCGGTTGATGGGCCAGGACGAGGCCATTCGCTCCGGCGCCCGCGCGCTGTTCGGCGAGAAATACGGCGATGAGGTGCGCGTCGTCGCCATGGGCCATGCCCCCGTCGACGTCGATCGCGCCTTTTCGGTCGAGCTCTGCGGCGGCACCCATGTGCGCCGCACCGGCGACATCGGCCTCATCAGCATCGTCTCGCAGGGCGCCGTCGCCTCCGGCGTGCGCCGCATCGAGGCCAAGACGGCGGAAGGCGCCCGCGCCCAGCTCGTTTCCGAGGCCAAGGCGCTGCGCGAGATCGCCGCACTCGTGCGCGCCTCCGTCGAGGAGGCGCCCGCCCGGCTCGCGAGCCTGATCGAGGAGCGCAAGAGCCTGGAGCGCGAGCTCGCCGACGCCAAGCGCAAGCTGGCCATGGGCGGCGGCGGCAATGGCGGGGCGGAGCCGATCCGCGACGTGGCCGGCGTCAAGCTGTTCGCCAAAGCGGTCAGCGGAATAGACGCCAAGGATTTGAAGTCGCTGGTCGATGAGGCCAAGAAGACGATCGGCTCCGGCGTCGTCGCCATCGCCAACGCTTCGGTCGATGGCAAGGCTGGCGTCGTCGTCGGCGTGACCGCCGATCTCACCGCGCGCTACAACGCCGTCGATCTGGTGCGCGTCGCTTCCGAGAAGCTCGGCGGCAAGGGCGGCGGCGGGCGGCCAGATCTCGCCCAGGCCGGCGGTCCCGACGCCACAGCGCTCGAAGCCGCGCTGACAGCGATCGAGGAGACGCTGCGGGTCAAGGCGGCGCAGTGAGCGAGCGAGGCGGCGCAGAGACCGAGGAGTCGCCGTCCCGCCTCCGTCGCCGCGTCCATATTCTGCTCGACAGCGGCGGCGTCGGCGACCGCGCCGCGCAAATCACCCATGGCGCGCTGATGGCGCTGGTCATCCTCTCCGTCGGCGCGGTGATCCTCGAATCCGATCCCGATCACGCCGCGCGATATGGCGCGCTCTTCCGCGCCGTGGAATATGTCGCTGTCGCCGCCTTCAGCGTCGAATATGCGCTGCGCATCTGGAGCGCGCCGGACCATGCGCTCTATGCCGCGATGCGCCCCGGACGCGCGCGCCTCGCCTTCTTCTGCTCGGTTTCGGCGCTGGTCGATCTCATCGCCATCGCGCCATTCTATCTTTCCGTCATCATCGCCGCGGATCTCCGCGTGCTCTTGTTCCTGCGTCTCGCGCGCTTCTTCAAGCTGGCGCGCTATTCGCCGGGCATACGCTCCATCTTCGCCGTGCTGGAGGCCGAGCGCAAAGCGCTCGCCGCTTCCGGCATCGTGCTGTTCGGCGTGGTGCTGTTCATGGCGACCGCCATGCATATCGCCGAGCATGACGCGCAGCCGGAGGCTTTCCGCTCCATTCCCGCCGCCATGTGGTGGGCGATCCAGACCATTGCGACGGTCGGCTATGGCGATGTGGTGCCGCATACGCCGGCGGGCCGCGTCATCGCCGCAATCTCCATGGTGATGGGCTTCGTCATGCTCGGCCTGCCGGTCGGCATCGTCGCCACCGCTTTCGCGGAGGAGATTCACCGGCGCGAATTCGTCGTCACATGGAGCATGGTGGCCAAGGCGCCGCTGTTCGCCACGCTCGACGCATCGGCGATCGCCGAGATCATGCGCTATTTGCGCGCGCAATCTCTGCCGGCGGGCGCGCTGATCGTGCGCCGCGGCGAGCCGGCGCATTCCATGTATTTCATCGCCGCCGGCGAGGTGGAGGTGGAGCTGCCGAGCGGGATGGCGCGGCTCGGCGAGGGGCAGTTCTTCGGCGAGATCGCGCTTTTGCGCAAGACGCGCCGCACCGCCAATGTGCGCGCCGCGACGCCGATAAAGCTGCTGATTCTCGACGCTTTCGACCTACATGTTTTCACGCAGCGCAATCCGGAGATCGGACGCCATATAGAGGCGGTCGCGGCGAGCCGCTCGGAGTTCCGGCCCGTGGCCCCGGAAGGCGATCTGCGCGAAGGCGATCTCGTGGAAGCGGAAATCGACGCGCGCGACCTTCCGCCGCGGGACGACGGCCCGTGAAGTCGAGAGGACGCCCCTGACAAAACGGGCGCGCGCGCCTTAAATCGATGAGAGGAGGGAGCGCTCATGCATGAGAAAATCCTCATTCCGCTCGATTTGACCGAGCCGGACCTCACGCGGCTCGCGCTGGACGAGGCGCTCGCCCTCGCCAAGGGCTCGCCGCAGCCCAAGCTTCGCCTCGTCAATGTGCAATCTCTGGTGCCCGTCGCCTTCATCGACTACATCCCGCCGAATTTCGACGAGGAGCTGCGCACGTCGGCCGAGCAGGAGCTCGCCGATGTCGCGACCAAGATCGACTATCCCAAGAATCTGGTGACGACGGTGGTGCGCTTCGGCGCGATCTATCCGGAGGTGCTGGCGGAGGCGGAGGAGTGGGGCGCCGATCTCATCGTGCTCGGCTCGCATCGGCCGGCCATGTCCACCTATCTGCTCGGCTCCAACGCCAAGACCATCGTCCGCCACGCCAAATGCTCCGTACTGGTGGTGCGGCGATAGAGTGTTTTCGCGTGAAGAGATAATGAGATCGAGAGTCGTTCCGGTTCGATCTTAACCGGAACGACTGTACGGGGGAGCGCCCTCGGCCGGTCTGTCCAAAGGCGCTCAGTCCTTGCGCTCTCTCTTGGCGCGAACGCGCTCGCGGACGCATTCCTGAATGAAGGCGCGCTGGCTCGCCCGTTCGATCCCGCGCGCGGTCGCCTCCTGCCGGCACTGCTGCCGCTCGACGCGCGTCGAGACGCGGCCGAAATAGCAACGCCCCAAAAAGGCCTCGCGTTCCGGCCCGACGAGGTTGCGCTCGTTGGCGCGCCCCTGGCAGGCGTGGCGGATGCGTCTCGCCTCGAATTTGGTGAGCCGCTTGCGGACCGGCGCCGGCTGCGCCGATTTGCCCGCGAGCGCCGGCGGCGCCGCGGGCGCAGCGGGCGCGACAGGCGCGGGCTCCAGCGCCGGCGGCTTGTCCGCGCCATTGGCGGCGAATGCCGGCGACGCCGGCGTCGCGGCCGAAAGGGCGCAGATCAGCAGTCCCCAAAATCCGACGGCGATGCGGCGGGCGGGGCGGGCGCTCGGGGCGAGCGAAACGGATGTCATTTTCTTGTCTCGCGGCGAGGGGCGGGATTACGAGCTTTGTCTTCGTGGGCAGATAGACGATTTTTATCGATCGAGGGAGGCGGCTCGCGCATATTCACAGTCATCGACGCTGGCCATCAGCCGTTCCGGTCCGGGCGCATGCCGCGGCGGCGGAACAGATCATGCGCGCCGAGCACATCGCGGGGCAGCACGCGATCGGCGATGCGGCGCTGCTCGTCGGAGAGCGAGGCGAAGAAGCTGGTCTCGGCGTCGGCGAGGGCGCGCAAATTCTCCACATGGCGGCTCAGCCGATCGGCGCGGGCGCGCAGCGGCGCGCCGGGGTCGCGCGGGGCGCTGTCGCGATTGCGGTCGATCGCCGCGGCGACGATGGCGGCGTCGCGATCCTGAACCACGGCATGCAGCTGTTGCGCGAAGGCGGAGAACAGCCGCTCCTGCTCGCCGGAGAGGCGCAGGGCGAGCCGCCATTCGTCCATATGGCTCTCGAGCGGATTGCGCCGGGCGACAAAGGGGTTCTCCGCCGCACGATTGAGCGGCTCGGCGATCGGCGCGTCTGTGACGACGAAGGCCATGAGGCTCACCGCCAGAGCGATTGCGAAGCGCAGCAACATCGTCTTAGAACCCCGATGGAAACTCGGAACCCCGATCGAAACTCGAATCCGGTCCCTACGCCGCCTTTGAGACCGAACCATGGCCGCCGCCGTAATTTCGTTGCTCGCCGCCGCCACGGCAAGCCCGTTAACGACGATTCCGGGGCTCATGTTAACGAATCGGCCCTCCATGAGCAAAAAGCCCGGTCTCGGCCCGTGGTCGCGCCGCCGTTCGGCGGTGGGAACATCGCGTAATTTCAGCGCTCTATTGAAAATACCGCGAAATTTCGCCTATTTCGGTCATCTCTTGGTATACTTACGAAAATTGTCGTCAAATCTAAATGGATTGGCCGAAAAACTGAGCTATCGACTTACGGAGCAAGCAAAACAATAAAACTAATCTCGTCTCCACATCGGGGAGACGACGAAGATGTTGGGTAGAGTAGCGAGACTGACGATGAGCGCGGCTCTGGCCGGCGCGGTCTCCATTTTGGGAACGGCGCCCGGCTGGGCGGGCTCGGAGCATCTGCTCCACGCGGCCCTCGGACCGGAGACGAGCGTGCCCTATGGCTGGCTGGATTTTTGTCATCGCTATCGTGGCGAATGCGCCGCCGACGCCGCCGGACCGCACGACATCGACCTCACCGCCAAAGCCTATAAGGACATTCAGCGCGTCAACGCCCATGTCAATCACGCGATCGAGCCCGTCTCCGACATGGATCATTGGGGCGTCGTCGATCGCTGGGACTATCCCACCGACGGCAAGGGCGATTGCGAGGATTATGCGCTGATGAAGCGCCGCCTGCTGGTCGAGCTCGGCTATCCGCGCGCCGCGCTGCTGATGACGGTGGTGAAGGAGAAGAATGGCGACGGCCACGCGATATTGACGGTGAAGACCAATCGCGGCGAGTTCGTCCTCGACAATATGAACGATGCCGTGCGGCCCTGGACCAACACGCCCTATCGCTTCGTCAAACGCCAGTCGCAGCTCGATCAGAACGTCTGGGTCGTGATCGACGATCCCAACGCCCCGCTCTTCGCCGCGCGCTGAGGCAGCGCTCGGCGCGCCCTTCGGCACAGGGCGCGCCGCGACGGTCAGATCGCCTCCAGCCCTTTGGCGTAGCGCTCGGCGTTCTCGACATAATGTTTCGCCGATTCGAGATTGCGGGCGAGCGCGCCTTCGTCCAGCGTGCGCACGACGCGCGCCGGCGAGCCGACGATCAGGCTGTTGTCGGGAAACTCCTTATTCTCCGTGACCAGCGAATTGGCCCCGACGAGGCAATTGCGGCCGATCTTCGCGCCATTGAGGATGGTCGCGCCCATGCCGATCAGGCTCGCCTCGCCGATGAGGCAGCTGTGCAGAATGACGCCATGGCCGATCGTGCAATCGGCGCCGATGACGAGCGGAAAGCCCATATCGGTGTGGAGGACGCTATTGTCCTGAATATTGCTGCGCGCGCCGACCGTGATCCATTCATTGTCGCCGCGCAGCACGCAGCCGAACCAGATGTTGGCGTCCTCCTCCAGCTGCACGCGGCCGATGACTTGAGCGTCGGGCGCGATCCAGAAGCGGCCGGAGGCCGGGACGCGCGGCGCGACGCCGTCGAGCTTGTAGAGAGGCATGGTCCTGGTCTCCCGCGCCCCTCTTTGCGGTGGGCCTCAGAGCGAGGCGCGAGGGGCGTTCGCCGACCTTCTAGTGTCTTTGGCCGAAAGAGGAAACCGCGCGCCTCGGCTGTCGGGGCGCGCGCGCCGCGGGCCTGAATCGGCTAAGCTCGGCGAATCGGCTCTGCTGCTCTTTCTTCAGGATCATGCGCCTCTTCCTCGTCGCTCTGCTCTTGGCGCTGCTCGCCGCGGCGGGCTATCGCTTCACGCGCAAAACCGACGGAGTCGCGCCGGCCATCGTCGCCGCCAGCCTCGGCGATGCGCGCTTCGCCTATGCGCCCGCCTATGCGCGTGACGAATCGACGCGTTACGGCGGCGCGCCGGACCGTCTCTCCTTCATCGCTGTCGCGCCGGATTTCGGGCCGCCACAAAAGCCGAGCGCCGATCCGCGTCGGCGCGC